>JBJSYW010000022.1:0-6716 GCA_046089985.1 Chloroflexota bacterium | reverse complement strand
GCCGCTGTTTTTGCCGGTCAGCGAGTCGACCGAGTTGGGGCGCAGGTAGGCCCGCCGGGTGGCTTCCACCACTGCAGCTTCGATCTGGGCGCGCAGCTTGCGGGTGCTCCAGCCTTCCGGGTAGTGGACATAGAAGATCGGCGTGCCGGTGTCCTGGCAGATCGGAGTGGAGTTCTGGCGCGAGAGGGCCACATTCTTCAGGATCGTCTCCAGCGCGCCGCGCGCCGCCGTCCCGGGGGTTTCTTTCTCAACCGCCTGGCGCAGCGCGGCCTCCACGTCGGGCGGCAGGTCGGTGGCTGCCAGGCGCACCAACTCAAGGATTTCCTGGGTCAGGTCTTGCATGCCTTGCCTCCTCTGGAAAAGTCGTCTTGACGGTGATTACATTCCGTATAGAATACTCTAACCGATATTCAGGCGCGCTGTCAAGTGGTTCCGGTGGTCAATCCTGGCGCTGCTCAACCCGTTGAGCAGGCATATCTTTTCTGCATGCAATCTTCACAGTTTCTACATGATCGGAGGTTAAACTGATCTGAATGCAGCCAACTCCTTCTCCAACAACCAACAAATACTACCGCGCCGGGGTGATTGCCCTGATTGTGCTCGGCCTGCTGATGACTTTCTTCTTTGGGATGCGCGCCGTGCGCCAGTTTATGCGTGTGCGCGGCATGCCGCGCGACCCCGGGCTGCGCGAAGTCGAGATGATCCGCGGCTGGATGACTATCCCGCACATCGCTCACGGGTTCAAAGTGCCCGAGCAGGTGCTGTATGATGCGCTGGGAGTGAGCGCCGAGCAGGCGCACGACCAGAGCCTGGCCGATATAAACCAGCAGTTCTTTCCCGGGCAGCCGGGCGAGGCGGTGACGCGCGTCCAGGAGGCGGTGCGGAAGTACCTGCTGGATAACCCTCCGCCGCTGCCTCCGGGCCACCAGCGCCCGCCCGGCGACCCGAGCCGGCCGGCCGATCCGCCGCAGCCCACCTCACCGTCACCATTGGCCGGCGGGCTGCCCGCCGCAGGGGGGATTGTATGAGCAGTTTTTCGGACCTGGTGCTTACCTCGCTGGTTAATTATGGCGCTCCGGCGTTGGGGGTGGCTCTGCTGATCGGCGCGCTGGGCGTGCCGGTGCCGGGCACCGTGCTGCTGATCGCCGGCGGGGCCTTTGTGCGCCAGGGGTTTATTGGGCTGACCGAGGCTGCGCTGTACGGTTTTATCGGTGCGGTGCTGGGTGACCATATGGGCTTTTTCATCGGGCGCTTCGGCGGGCACTGGGTCAACCGGCGCTTCGCCGGCAGTTCGCTGTGGGGCCAGGCGCAAACGGTGTTTGGGCGCTATGGCGGGGCGTCGATCTACCTGACCCGCTTCGCGATCACTTCGCTGGCGATCCCGGTCAACCTGATCGCCGGCGGCAGCAGCTACCGCCTGGGGCGCTTCACCGCCTATGACCTGCTCGGTGAGCTGACCTGGGTGGCGCTGTTCGGCGGCCTGGGCTACGCCTTCGGCAGCCAATGGGAAGAGATCAGCACGCTGGTGCAGGATTTCGGCGGCATGGCGGTGGGTGTGGCCGCGCTGATCGCCGGGATTATCATGGGCATCCGCATGCTGCGCCGCCGTTAGCCGGCTCTATCTCGCCTGCGGTCATCGGCCCGGGTCCGGCAGCCGCCGGGAGAGTGCGCCTCTCCCGGCGGCTGCCGGGTTTATTCGGCCTGCTCGGGCGGCTCGGCATCCGGCTGCGCCGGGCTGTGCTCGCGAGGCGTAAACAGCGCCAGCGCCAGCGGGCCGGCCAGCAGCAGCCACATCGCCGCCGGCAGGCCGGCCTGGGCGGCAAACCAACCGATCAGCCAGGCCAGCCCGCCGCCCAGGATGCCGAACAACGAGTTGATCGCCATCACCGTGCCGGAGCGGCCGGGCAGCGCAGCGTAGGCCTCGCCCTGCAGCACCTCATACCAGCCCAGCGTGGTAAACCGCACCGCCAGCGCCAGGGCGATCTTGGCCCAGGTCCAGGGCAGCGCCAGCCAGGCAATGTACAGCGCCCCGGCCAGCAGCGCCGTGCGGCGCACCAACCTGCGCCCCGGGACGCGTTCCAGCACCGGCACCAGCACCAGGTTGGACGCAAGCCCAACCGCCATCAGCGCCGTGACTGCCAGGCTGACCTGCGCTTCATCCAGGGCGACTACGTCGGCGAAGTACAGCGCCGCATACCCGGTGTAGACGTCTAGCAGCAGATCCGACAGGTCGAGCAGGATAAACCAGCGCAGCAGGCGTGGGTTGCGCACAGCCGCCGCCATGCCCACCAGCACTTCTTTCACCTGGGCGGCCAGGCCGGACGCAGCGGCGGGCGCCGCCTCGTCGGCGTCATCGGAAGCATGCGGCGGTTCACTGTGCTCCCGGGGGGAAGCCGGTCGGGCGGGGAAGCGGCCCGCCGCTGCCAGTAGCGCCAGCCCGGCGGCCATCACCGCCAGCGCAACGTACGACCAGCGCCAGCCGATGCCCAGTGCAAATCCGCCGGCGATCAGCGCCGGGCCGGCCAGGTTGCCCAGCGCGCCGGCTACCGTCCAGCGCGCCATCATCTGCGGCTCACGCCCGGGGTTCAGCTCCATCAGGGTGCCCTGTGCCAGGGTGACAAATGCCCCGCTGGCCGGGAACACCACCACAAAAGCCAGCAGCGCCATCGGGAAGGAGGACGCTGCAGCAATGCCCAGCACCCCCAGCGCCACCAGCAGCCCGCCCCCCACCACCAGGCGCTGGCGCAGCCGCGTATCGGCCAGCACCATCACGCCCAGCTCCAGAAAAGTGCCCAGCATACCGGGCAGCCCCAACAGCAAGCCCACCTGGGCGTAGCTCAGGCCCAGGTCACTGCGCAGCGACGGTAAAACGGCGCCCTGCATGCCATAATGCAGTTCGTCAACGAACTCAATCAGCAGGAATAGAAAAGTCAGCGGGAGAAGCCTGCGCGCGCGCCGAAATCCCAGCATAGGGCGAAATGTCAGCTTCTTCGTCATCATCAACCTCCGGTAACCGTAATGTCTTCAGCGATATCGACCAGAACAAGTGTGGAGATCACGGCTGCCGGAGGCGCGCGCGGCGCAGCTGAGAACTAACGCGGAGGGTGGAAGATCTTGATCATAGTGGTATTATAACCCGGGTTGGCTCATAGCTGCTTTTTCAGCCAGGCCACCGCCCCGGGTGTAGCGTACCAGGCTCCGAAGTACAATTGGGCAAAGTAGGCGGCCTGGTCCTGTTCATCATAGCCGGGGGCATCGGGCATGAGGTTGGGGAACGGGCGCAGCCCGGTCAGGTACTCGGCCATCAGGCGGTTGTTCTGTACCCCATCGGCGAGCATCCGGCGGGCCTCCAGGCTGTCGCCCGCCTGGCGGAATTTCAGCAGGCCGTGCAGGTATGGTTCGGCGTCTTGCAGTTCACCGGCGAAATCCAGCAGGATCTCGCCCAGGCGCTGGTCATCCTTGCGCCGCAGCAGGATGTTGATCAACTGGAAGCGCGCCCCGGTGTGATCGTCCATGTCCAACTGCAGCAGTTCTTCCAATTGTTCCAGCGCCTGCTGCTCCTGGCTGCTCTCCAGCAGGGCGTTGGCCAGTTCACGGCGCGCTTCCAGGTAGTAGCGCCCCTCGCGCACTTCCCACAGCTCGCTGAGGTCTTCCTCCAGCTGATCCAAAAGCTCATCGTCGAACAGGCGCTCGCCGGCCTGCACGGCTTTCTCGAGCCACTCGATCTCTTCGCCGGTGCTCTGAGCTTCATCGGCCAGCACCAGGTACGCCAGCGGGTGATCCGCCCAGGTCTTGATCGCCTGGCGCGCCAGCTCGATGCGCTGCTCCGGCTCGGGGGCTTTCCAGGCCTGCTCCGCAAGCTCGGCCGCCTGGCGGCCTTTGGCGGGCAGCTCGATCGTATAAGCCGGTTCGTCATCGTCCTCATCGATATCCAGCCAGAAATCTTCCGGGAACTCGCCTGCCGGGTAGCTGAAGGTGATCTCCAGCGGCCCGCCGGCGGTGGTCACCGGCTGGCGCAGTTCGAAGGGCGGCAGGTCTTCGCTGCCGTTGCGCTTGTGCTGCGCCTCGATCAAACCGGGCAGGCCGCGCAGCAGCCCTTCGAAGTACAGCAGTTCCTGCCGGCTGGGGCGACTGGCGCTGCCATCGCGTCGGTAAACCAGCGGCAGCGGGCAGGCGTTGCGGCTGGCGGTCTTCCAGCCATAGCGGCGCAGGGCCGCCTGGTCTGCGTCGGGCAGTTCGTCGCGGGGCACGTAGGTCACCGAAAGCAGCCCGCTCTCGGGGATGTTCTCGCTTGGTTCGACCGCCGGTTGGTACATGCCCAGCAGGTCTTCCCAGCGCCAGTACAGGGCCAGACCGTGCTGTTGGTTGTCCTGGCCCATCACCTGCACAAAGGCTTCCACGTCCTGGTCATGGAAGCGGAGCTTGAGCGGCTGCTCGGTGCTGATCCATTTCCAGGGTGCTTGTTTGTAGAAGAACGCCGCAGCTTCGAAGAAGCGCGCCGTGCTGCCCGGGGTCATGCCTTCTACCGTGTGCAGTGCGGGGATTTCGCTGCCCCGGGCGCCGAAAGCCTGGTTCAGCCCGTCCACGACTTCGTCCACCTCCGCCAGCGGTGCAGCAGTGCGGCTGTCGATCTGCAGGTCAGCCAGGCGCGCCGCCAGGGCCTGCTGCAGCTCGGCCTGCTCGAACTCGATCTGCGCCGGGCGCTCTGGGCGGCGGCGCCCGTCTTCGCCGCGGCTCGCCATGGTCTGGCGCAGCAGCTCCCACACCACCTGCGCATCCGGCGCGCTGGGCTGCGGTTCCAGCAGCAGCAGGGTATCCAGGGCCAGGTCGGCGACCGCCACGACGTGTGGCGTGATCGCCTGCCCGTGTTCGCCGGGCGTTTCGAAGTCCAGCCGGCGCACGGCTACATGCCAGGTGGCGCTGCCCTGCGGGAGCTTCTTTGGGTCTGGATCGCGATTGGGTTTGGTTGAACGAGGCATGGCGCCCTCCATTTTTGTTAGGTCGAATGCAATCAGGATCGATTCCTGTTGTGCCCGTATTATACTTGCACACGTGGAGCGCCTGGGCCGGATTGCAGCGCTCCGTTTTTGTAGAATAAATTTGGCCTAATATTATCTAGATGATCGATTCTATCTTGATCGTCACATTTTTCAGAATCCTGCGTCATAGTATATAGAGCGAACACATGGCCATGCAAACACTCACTCTGGACCCCGCAACCACCTATGATCGCCAGGCGCTGGTGGCGATCTATGAGCAGTACAACGGCGAGCTTTACCGCTATGCTTACCGGCTGCTCGGGGATGCCGCCCTGGCTGAAGACTGTGTTTCTGAGACCTTCAGCCGCTTCTTGAAAGCGGTCAAGAATGGGATGGAACCGGTCGAGAACCTGCGGGCATACCTGTATCGGGTGGCGCATAACTGGGTCACCGATCACTACCGGCGCAGCCCGCTGCCGGCCGAGCAGCTGGATGAGATGCACGCCGATCCCTCCGGCAGCCCGTTCCAGGCGGTGGCGCACAACCTGGATGTCGAGAAAGTGCGGGCAGCGCTGCTGCGCCTGCCGGCTGACCAGCGGCAGGTGATCGAGCTGCGCTTTTTGGAAGACTGGTCGCACGAAGAAGTAGCGGCGGCCCTGGAAAAGAGCGTTGAAGCCACCCGGGCCTTGCAGCACCGGGCGCTGAATTCGTTGAAACGGATGCTGGTCGAGACCCCATCGGGCAAACCGGCAGCCGGGAGAAGTTGAACATGAAACACACCTTTGAGTCGGATCCGCTGGATTCACAAGTGATTGAAATGCTGGACGGCCTGCGGGACACCCCCGGGCGCAGCGCTCAGGCTGCCGAGCGAGGCCGGGTCAAATTCCTGGCTGAGATGGACCAGCTGTTCCCAGCCCAGGCCGCCTCAGATCAGGCGCAGCAGCATACCTCCATCATCTATTTTTGGTATTCGTTTAAGGAGAGATTCACCATGAAATCACTGGCTTATCGCACCGCACTGACCACCCTGGGTATCGTACTGGCGCTGGCGCTGTTCCTGACCGGCGGGGCGAGCATGGCGGCCCGCGCCGCGCAAGGCGCCCTGCCCGGCGACGCACTGTACCCGTTCAAGACTGGCCTGGAGCGCGCCCAACTCTCGCTCTCAGGCAGTGAGGCCGATCAGGCCGGGCTGTACCTGCAGTTTGCCCAGCGCCGCATGGAGGAGATCCAGGCGCTGCTGCAGATCGGGCGCGGCGAGGACGCCGCCGGCCTGCTGGCTGATATGAACACCTACCTGGAGCAGGCGGCGGCGGCAGCCGCTGCCCTGGCCCAGAGCAGCCCGGACCAGGCGGCTGCCTTGCAGGCGCAGATCCAGCAAATGCAGCAGCAGCTGCAGCAGGTGCAGCAGCGGCTCAACCTGCAAAACCAGTCCGGCAGTGATGACAACGCCAATGGCAACACCAACGGCAGCGGCGACAACACCAACGGCGGCAATACCAACGGCGACGACAACACCAATGGCGGCAATACCAACGGCGACGACAATGCCAACGGCGGCAACACCAACGGCAGCGACGACAATGCCAACGGCGGCAACGCCAACGACGACAACGGCGGTAACACCAACGGCAGCGATGATAACGCCAACGACGACAACGGCGGCAATGATAACGGCAGCGACGACAACGGCGGGAATGACAACGGCAGCGACGACAACGGCGGGAATGACAACGGCAG
>JBJSYW010000021.1:0-3103 GCA_046089985.1 Chloroflexota bacterium | reverse complement strand
GGCTGGAGCCATCCAGCATCGCCTTCCGCCCCGAAGGCAGCGCCGAGCTGCCCTTCCAGCCGGTCATCACCGGGCTGGGCCTGGCCTACCCGCTGCAGCCCGTCTCATCCGGGCAGTCCAGCCTGTACCTGCCGCCGGAATACGACCGCCCCGAGCGCGGCCGCCCGGACGCGGCGGTTGACCTGTACGCCCTGGGGGTGATCCTGTACGAACTGGTCACCGGGCAGCTGCCGGCGCATGCGCCCTTCCCGCCCGCCCGCGTGCTGCGCGCCGATGTGCCCGAGGCGCTCGAACGGCTGCTGCTGCGCGCCGTGCACGAACACCCGGCCGAACGCTACAGCGACGCCAACCAGTTCGCTGCGGCGTTGAACGCGGTCCTGCCGCGCCTGACCGGGCTGACCGGCGCGCCGGCCGGCCTGCGCGAAGCGGCCTCGCTGGCAGGCGTCTACCAGGCCGGCCTGGACGAAACCCAGCCCGGCATCCCAGGCGGCGCAGCCGCCATGCCGGCCGCGCCCGCCTCCATGCCCAGCAGCCGGCGCACCACCGGCCGCCTGCCCGGCGGGACCACCGTGCCGCTCTCCAGCGGCGATACGCTGTACCTGATGACCCCCGACGGGCAGGTGCAGCGCCACGATCTGCGCGGCCTGCGTACCACCCTGGGGCGCGGCGAAGAGAACGACATCCAGATCGACCGCCCCGGCGTCTCGCGCCGGCATGCCATGCTGGAGAACGACGGCGCGCAGTACCTGGTCAGCGACCTGAACAGCACCAACGGCACCTTCATCGAAACCACCCGCCTGGTCCCCAACAGCCCCACCGCCTGGCCGCCCGGCGAGAACCTGCGCATTGGCGATGTCTGGCTGCGCCTGGAGCGCGCCGCTCAGGCCCAGACCACCCAGGCCTTCGCTCAGGAGGCCAACCTGCCCACTCGCCCCGGCCGCGGCCTGCCGCAGACCGTGGCCGTCTTCACTACCCCAGACGGTTCGACCATCGACAGCAACCTGGTACAGTTCAGCCCCGACGAGCGGCTGGGGGTCTATATTGAAACCCCCAACCTGTCGGTCACGCCCGGCTCGGGGGTCAGCCTGAACATCCTGGTCTTGAACCGCGCGCCGCGCCCGGATGTGGTCAGCCTGGTCTTCGAAGGGCTGCCGCCCGACTGGGTCTCGAACCCACCCCGCCCGCTGGGCCTGCCGGCCAACGGGCAGCGCCAGGTGCAGGTCACGCTGCGCCCGCCGCGCACCTCCGCCGGGCGGGCCGGGCGGCACATGTTCGCCGTGCGCGCCGCCAGCCAGAACGACCCCTCCCAGGTAGTGGAAACGCGCCTGTCGCTCACCGTCACCGCCTTCTCGCAGTTCTTCAGCGAGCTGCAGCCCAAGACGCTGCAGTCGGGCCAACAGGGCCAGGTGATGATCCACAACCGCGGCAACCTGCCGGAGGCCTTCACCGTGCTGTTCGAAGACCGCTTTCACGAACTGGTCTTCGAGCCGCCCGAAGTGCGCGTGACCGTGCCGCCCGGCAAGGCCGCCGCGGTCGAGTACCGCCCGGCGCTGCTCAAACCGCGCTGGTTCGGCAGTGAAACCATCAGCGCCTACAAGGTGCACGTCTCGGCCCAGACCGGGCAGCTGCTGACCCACAACGGCGAGTACATCAGCCGCGGGCTGGTGCCGCTGTGGGCCCCGGCACTGCTGTCGTTCCTGTGCGTGGTGCTAGCCTGCTTCCTGCTGGTGATGGTCAACCAGGTCACCACCCCGCAGCGCTCCACACGCAGCACCGCCGATGCCCGCCAGACCCAGCTGGCCCAGGGCACGCTGGGCGCGGTGGCTGCCGTTACGCAGACCGCCGTCGGCACGCAGACCGCCGCCGCCGGGCAGGCCACCCTGGCTGCCGCCACCGCCACCGCCGCCGCAGCCGGCGCGGACGCCGACAGCGACGGCCTATCGACCGCCCAGGAGACCGCCAACGGCACCCGCCCCGACGTAGCCGATACCGACGGCGACGGCCTGAAGGACGGCGAAGAAGTCAACCTGTACAAGACCCTGCCGCTGATCGCCGACACCGACGGCGACACCCTGACCGACGGGAGCGAAGTACAGCTGGGCATCAACCCGCTCAAACCCGATACCGACGGCGACGGCCTGCCCGATAACACCGACCCGCTGCCGCTGGTACCGTTCACCCCCACCCCGCTGGTGATCCGCACCTTCACCCCGGTGGTGGTCACCCCGGTCAACCCGATCGTTGACCTGGCCTCCACCATCACCAATAACCGCAGCAGCTCCAGCCCGGGCGACGCCGTCACCTACACCATCCTGGTCACCAACCGCAGCGCCAACCCGGCCGCCAACGCCCAGGCCAGCCTGTCCTTCCCGCCCGGCCTGAGCAACGTCACCTGGAACTGCAGCGCCTCACCCGGCTCGCGCTGCCTGACGCCCAACGGCTTCGGCAGCATCAACGCCCGCATGGACCTGGCCCCCAACGGGCAGGCCCAGTTCGTGGTCAGCGCGCTGGTGGTCGCCAGCCCGGTCAACCAGCTGGTGGTCACCTTCACCGCCAGCCCCGCCCCCGGCGGGCGCGACGCCAACCCGATCGACAACCAGGCCACCGACGTGGATGGCCTGCCGCCGCGCATCAGCCTGACGCTGAACATGACCGACAGCCGCGAGACCATCCAGCCCGGGCAGGTCAACATTTACACCATCGTGGTCGGCAACAACGGCCCCAGCCCGGCCGAGGGCGTGACCGTGGTGAACAACTTCCCGCCGCAGCTGCAGGATATCGCCTGGAGCTGCAGCCCCACCCCCGGGTCCGCCTGCCTGAGCGCCAACGGCGTCGGCGGGATCAACACCCAGGTCTCGCTGGCAGCCGGCGGCAGCGCCACCTTCACGGTCAATACCCGCCTGCGGCCCGACGCGCTGCCCGGGCTGCTCAGCAACACCACCTCGATCAGCGCCCCGGTCAACCCGGCCCAGAACAACCGCACTGTCACCGATACCACGCTGATCGAAGCGCCGTACGTCCCGCCCACCACCGAAGGGCCGTACCTGCCGCCGCCCACCACTGAGGGACCGTATCTACCCCCGCCCACCACCGAGGCCCCGCC
>JBJSYW010000020.1:0-3301 GCA_046089985.1 Chloroflexota bacterium | reverse complement strand
GGGCAGCCGGCGCAGCCGCGCCGGGGCGTCTGGGCCCAGCAGGCGCGCCACATTCCAGGGCGGCAGGTTAGCCACCACGGCCCCGGCGTCAAAGCACTCGCCGCGCCTGGTCAGCACCGCTGCCGGGCGGCCCTTCTCCATGACAATTGAAGCGGCTTCTTTACGGAACAGCACCTGCCCGCCGTTGCGCCGCAGCGCATCCACCAGCGCAGCCGCAATCGCACCCATCCCACCTTCCAGGTGCACCACCCCGCGCCGCGGCAGGTCGAGCGCCGCCGCGCCGTACAGGGCATTGGCCGCTTCACTGGTGGCCTGGGCCGAGATCAGCAGCTGCCCGTCAACGAACAGGCGCAGCGCTTCCGGCGCGCCGTCGAGGTGGGCTGCCAGCGGTCGGAATGCATCGATATACAACTCGGGGCGCAGGCGGCGCAGGTCGTCCAGCAGCCAGGCCAGGCCGTGGCCCAGCAGCCCGGCCGCCTGTCCGGCGCTCTGCGGCGGCCAATCGGGGCCGCGCAGCGCCAGGTCCCACAGCGCATCGGCGGCGGCCTGCTGCCAGCGCCAGAACGCCTGCCCGGCGCTGCCGAAAGCCGCCTGGCCTTCCGCCTGGCGCTCCGCCCCGCTCCAGTGGGTCAGCACCTGCCCGGCGGGCAGGTGCACCACCATCGCCGGGTCGGCCGGGTGGGCCGGCCAGGCGGCAATCCCCGCCGCGCGGGCCACCTGGTCCATCGGCCCGCCGGGGTAAAAACCGCCCGCCAGCGTCGCCCCGGCATCGAAGCGGTAGCCCTGGTGGTAGAAGGTACCGGCGCAGCCGCCGGGGTAGACGTGCGCCTCCAGCACGGTCACCGGCACGCCCTGGCAGGCCAGCACCGCGGCAGTGGTCAGGCCGCCCACCCCGGCGCCAATTACAATGACGGGTTTCACAGTCTCACCCCCAATCCACCGCAGCCGAGCTGGGCGCACCGGCAGTGGTCGCGGCGCTCATCCGGCAGCACAGCCGGCGCCGGAGCGGCGCGCCCGGCCTTCGACCGCCCGGCGAGTGGCCCAGCCGCGGTAAGCGAACAGCAGCGGCAGGCTCAGCCACATCAGCCGGCTGACCAGCCCCCACAGCGGGTGATCGCCCGGTTCAGCGCTCACCTCGTCCAGCACTTCGCTGGTGCAGTCATCGACCGCCCGGAAGCTGTGCCGGTGAGACCAGCTGCGGTACGGGCCGCGCTGCTGGATATCGGTAAAGCCATGCAGTGGGTCCACCTGGTGGTGCAGCGCCAACCAGCGCACCGGCAGCGGCCCCATCCACAGGGTAAATTCAGCCCGTGAACCCTCCGCCAGCGGCTCCAGGGAATGCAGCTGCACCCACACCGGGGGCGGGGTCAGCTGGCGCAGTGCTGCGGTGGTGCGGTGGAACTCGGCCACCTGCTCCAGCGGCGCTCGAACCAGTGTGCGGTGGGTAAAGTGTTTCACGAAAAAGCCCCTCAACCGGTTCAGTCGTTGGAGTCCCGGCGCACCGGAATACGCACCGGGCGCGGGCGATCCATACGCAGCAAGCGGAAGGCCAGCCCCATGCCGGCAAGCGTAAACAGGATCCAGGCCAGGTAAGCGATCATTTCAATCATCTTTACAGCTCCTCTTCGTACTACTCGGTTAAGCGCCTTGATGACCTGAATTATACGCCAATTTCATATTTTGTCAATGTATTGTACAGTTATTATAGAACCGAATTTGACTACGTGTGACGCGTAAGCGGCTGTTTTTGTGTTAAACTTATCCAGCACATCGATGAGCTGGCCTGCCCCCCCCGACTCGATCATCCGCCTGGCGGCGGCGGTGATCTCCTTATTAATCGCCCGCACGGCCTGGAAACGTCGCGGCATCCCCGGCGTCCGGGCATTTGCCGCGTTAATGCTGGCGGCAGGCTGGTGGGCGCTGTTCGCCGCCTTCGAATACGCCACCGATCAACTCGCCTGGCGCATCCTGTGGTCGAAAGTCCAGTACCTGGGGATCGCCTGCCTGCCGCCGCTGTACCTGTCATTCACCCTTTCCTATACCCAGCTGATCAACAATGAGCGGATCAGAAGCGCCCTCCGCTCACCGCTGTTTTACGCGATCCCTGCTGCGGCGGTGCTGCTGGTGTTCACCAATGAGCTGCACGGCTGGATCTGGCCTGCAATTACCCCCTTCAGCGAAGCCAACGGAACGCTGAATTTCCATTTCGAACACGGCTGGGCTTTCTGGCTGCTGATCTTATACAGCTACACCCTGCTGCTGGGAGGCAGCCTGGTGTTGATCGTGGCTGCGGCGCGCTTCCCGCCGGTTTACCGCCCCCAGGCCGCCGCGGTGATCACCGGCGCGGCCATCCCGTGGATCTCCAACCTGTTCTATGTGCTGGACCTGGGACCGTGGAGCCAGACCGACATGACCCCGGTGGCCTTCGCCCTGGTGGGCGTGATCTATGCCGTCAGCGTCTTCCGTTTCTACCTGTTCGACGTTGTCCCGGTCGGACAGGAGTCGGTCATCGAGAGCATGACTGACGGGCTGCTAATCCTGAACGCCCAAAAGCGCGTGGTCTACGCCAACCCGGTGGTGAGCCGCATGCTATATGCGGGCAGCCGCCCCAGTGAGGCCTGGACCGGTCGCCCGCAGGACGAACTGCTGCAAGATTTCCCCAAACTGCTGCAGGTCATCAACCAGGCCGGGCAGGCCCAGGCCGAAGTGAAGCTTCCTGGCCCGCCCGCCCGCACCCTGGAAGTGCAGACTTCGATCATCCAGGGGCCGCGCGGCGAGACCAACGGCCAGATGGTGATCCTGCGCGATATCACCCGGCGCAAGCTGCAGGAAGAACAGCTGCAGCTGCAAAGCGTGGCGCTCGAGTCGGCCGCCAACGGCATCGTGATCACCGACCGCCAGGGCGTGATCACCTGGATCAACCCGGCCTTCACCAAGATCACCGGCTATACCCCCGAGGAAGCCGTCGGGCACACCCCCAGCATTCTCAAATCCGGCGGCCAATCGGCCGAGTTCTACGCCGACCTGTGGCGGACGATCCTGAGCGGCCAAACCTGGTCGGGTGAACTGAAAAACCGTCACAAGGACGGCACGCTCTATTTCGAAGAACAGACCATCGCCCCGGTGCGCAGCCCCGAAGGCGAGATCACCCACTTCATCGGCATCAAACAAGACATCACCACCCGCAAGAACCTGGAGGAGACCCGCGACGACCTGCTCAAGTCGATCGTGCACGACCTGCGCAACCCGCTCAACTCGATCCTGCTTTCGATGGAGATGTTCAAATCCTACCCGGAGCCGC
>JBJSYW010000019.1:0-8257 GCA_046089985.1 Chloroflexota bacterium | reverse complement strand
CGTAATCGGCGGCTGAAAGCCACACCGCCCCATCCAGCAGCTCAGGCTGGCGCTGCTGCAGCCAGAGCAGCTTCATCAGCCCATATTTGGCCGATGGGCGCAGGCCGCGGCGCAGGAAATCCTGCGCGGTGGCCGCGGCGCGCAGCCGTTCGGCCTGCTCGGCCGCCAGCGGGTCAAACCAGGGCAGCAGCGGGGCGCGCGCAGCCCCGCTGTGTGGGTCTAGCAGCAGCCCGGTCTCGGCCATTGAGGCCACCCCCACCGCCGCCGGCAAGCGCTCGGCGCTATTCGGCAAGCCGCTGCCCGGGGCCAGCAGTTCGTCGAGCAGCGCCTGCAGCGCCTGCCACAACCGCTCGGGGTCGTAGTACGAATAGCCGTGCGGGCTGCGCTCCACCAGCGCCGGGCGAGCGGCAATCTGCAGCGCCCGGCCGGTTTCGTCGAACAACCCGGCCTTGGTGTGCGTGGTTCCCAGATCAATTCCCAGGTATGCTGCCAATTCAGCCTCCGGGGCTATTATAATAACGGCTGGGAGGAAATCACGATGAAGATCCTGATGATCGGTGGAACGGCTTTCTCCGGGCGGGTAATGGCCGAATATGCCTGGCAGCGCGGCCACCAGGTGACCGTCTTTCACCGCGGCCACACCGGCGCCGGGCTGCCGGCGGAGATCCGGCAAATCCTGGGTGACCGGGACCACGAGCTGGCGCGCTTGCCCGACGAGCGCTGGGATGCAGTGATCGACACGTGCGCCTTCTTCCCGCGCCAGGTGCGCGCACTGGTCGAGGGGTTGAAGGGCCGCGTGGAGCATTACACCCTGATCTCGTCGATTTCGGCCTACGACGGGACGCGCCAGCGCGGCATCGCCGAGCACAGCCGGCTGGCCCCGCCCCCGGCGGGGGTCAACCTGGAAGCGCAGACCGAGGTGAGCGGCGAGAATTACGGCCCGTTGAAGGTGGCATGCGAGCAGGCGCTGCAGCGCAGCCTGCCGGGCAAGGCGCTGGTGATCCGCCCCGGGCTGATCGTCGGCCCCAACGACCGTTCGGACCGCTTCACCTACTGGCCGTGGCGCGTGGCCCAAGGTGGAGACGTGCTGGCCCCCGGCCGGCCCGATCGCGGCCTGCAGTTTATCGACGCCCGCGACCTGGGCGAGTGGACCGTGCGCATGGTCGAGCAGCGCGCCGCCGGGGTTTTCAACGCCGATGGGCTGCCCGAAGCGGTCTCGATGGGCGATCTGCTGGAACTGTGCAAGCAGGCCGGCGGCTCGGGCGCACGCCTGCACTGGGCCTCGGATGAGTTCCTGCTGGCCAACCAGGTTGGCCCGTGGATCGAGATGCCGCTGTGGATCCCCGAGAGCGACCCAGACAGCATCGGGTTCTCCGCCATCAGTGTGGACAAAGCGCTGGCCAGCGGGCTGACTTTCCGCCCGCTGGCCGATACCGTTCAAGATACGCTGGCCTTCGCCAACAGCCGCCCGGCCGATCATGCCTGGCGGGCTGGGCTGCCGCTGGAGAAAGAAAACCGCCTGATCCGCAAGCTCAACGCTCAGACCGGTGGACGCTGAGCCAGGATTGACTAACCGCCGGTCTGCAGCAGGCGCATCAGCGAGCGCAGTCCAGCAGGTCGGCGCTGATCAGCCCGATCACCGCCCCGTTCTCGACCACCGGCATGGCCGAGATCTCGTGGTGTTCCAGCTTGCGCATCACCGAAAGCAGCGTTTCACCCGGGTCGACGGTGATCGCCGGAGTGCTCATCACCTGCTCCAGCGTGGCGCGGTCCTCGATGCCCTGCGCCACAGCGCGGGTGATGTCCCATTCGGTCACCACGCCCTGCAGTTCACCGTCGGGCGCGACCACCGCCAGGATCGGCTGGCCCGATCCGACCAACCGTTCGGCGGCCTGTTTCAGCGTGCCGTTGACCGGGATCGTCTCCATCGGGGCCATCACCTGGGCGGCGGTGCGGTCGCTTTCGCTGCGCGTCACCCGCTCCACGCTGATGTGCTCGGCGGCTTCATAGGGCAGCATGTCGGGGTGCTCCACCAGCAGGCTGACCAGTTCGTGCATATTGCGGCAGATCACCTCTTCGCGGTAGGCTTCGGCGGCATGCCGGCGCTTCTCGGCCAGCTCGCCCAGTTCGGCGGCGTGCTCGGCCAGCCAGCGCTCCACCGCGGCGCGGTCCCCCAGCATCTCGCTCGGGATGCGCAGGTGACCGGGGGTCTTGATCAACTGCTCCTGGGCGGCGAAGATCACCCCGCCCGAGTTAACCAGGTAGTCGGTGGCGATCAGCACGCCGCGGCTGCGGTATACCTCCCGCTCCAGGCGCATGCGCGCCTGTTTGTGGGCCCGGTCGGGCGAGTAGGTGTTGGCGCCTTCGATGATCACCGACCAGCGCCCCATGCGGTCCACCGTCACCGATGGGCCGCTCGATTCGTCCATATCCAGGTAGTTGGCCACCGGCGAGGCCGGGATCATGCAGAAGGCCGATTCGCGCAGCAGGTCGTTCGGCGCGCTGGCGTACTTGGTGCGCGAGACGCCCCAGCGATCGTTCAGCAACACTTCCTGGAAGTATGGGCGGGTGACCGAGATCATCTCCTCGCGCATCTCATACAGGTGATCCACCGGCAGGCCATCGGGGTCATACAGGCAGCCCAGGGCGTCGCTGACGCCCACCACCTTGCTGCCCGGCAGGCGCTCCCACAGCAGGCGGGCGGTGTTGGCGCCTACCGCGCCGAAGCCCTGGATCAGCACGGTCAGTTCGTCCGGGGTGGGCACTTTCAGCCCGGCAAACTGCGGCAGCGCCTTCAAGCGCGGCAGTTCGTCCAGCAGAGCGCGCAGGGCGATCACCATCCCGCCGGCGGCCGCGCCCAGCTGGTCCACCCGGCTGCCGCCCATCTCGGCCGGCTTGGAAATGACCGTATCCAGCCCGGTCTCGATGGCGATGATCTTCATATCGGCGTCGTTGGTGCCCACGTCCGGGCCGGGCAGGAAGAGCGCCTTGTAGCGCGCCAGCAGGTGGGCAAAGCGCCGCACCACCTCGTTGTGCTCGTCGCGGGTCAGGCTGCGCTCGGCCACAATGCCCACCTTGCCGCCGCCAAAGGGCAGGTCGGCGGCGGCGTTTTTCAAGGTCATGCCGCGCGCCCGGCTGTGCACTTCGCTGGGGGTGATATCGGCCAGCATGCGGATGCCGCCCATCGCCGGGCGGCCCATCGCCAGGTTATCCACCACCAGGTAGCCGCCCACTTCCAGCGGGGTGCTGTCGTCCCACATACACACCACCAGGTGCGGGCCAAGCGCGTCCGCCTCGATCCCCAACCGCCCCAGCCGATCCACATCGACCGCGCTGAACTCCATATAGCAGCGCCCATCCTGGCACTGCAGCCGGTTAGCGAAGGTGCGCTCGGGCAGGCGCGCCCGCAGGAATGCCTCCATTTTTCGAGGGATCATCAAGCCTCCTTGTGCAGGTGCTGGGCAGCGATGAAGGACAGCCCACATTCGGTCAGCTGCCTGGCAGTGGCGTTGACCGCGTCATACTTGTCCAGGAAGTTCAGCTGCAGAGCGTCCCAATCGCCGCTCGCGATCACTTCGCTCTTGTCACGGAAGTAATCCAGGATATCCGACGGGTGGGCGCGCTGCTGCTCGGCGTCCGGCAGGCCGCCCTCGTGCTTGGCCGAGATGTTCGGCACATGATCAGCCAACTGCATCAGTTCGTCGCGCCGGTCATACGGCTGGCGCACGATCGATTTCCAGGTCTCGGTGATGTGGTGCTCGAAGCGCACCACGTCCTCGAAGCCGAGCTGCTTGCGGAACTGGGCGGTCAGCTCGATGGTCTGGTTGTTGACCGAGTTGGACCAGTTGAAGCCGATCAGCGGCGAGCTGCCATCGTCGCGGGCGAACAGCTTGGCCCCGATCAGCGTCCACAGCGCTGCGTAGGGGCTGTCGTTGCCCATGAAGTCCGAGATCTTGAACTCGATATCCACCCCCAGGCGATAGAGCAGATAGCCGGCCAGCACCGTGCCGGGGTTGACGTTCAGCACCTGGCGCACGCCGTAGGTAGTGTAGTAGTACAGGAACTCATCCAGCCACTTCAACGGGTAGTGGTTGGGCTGGCCCACCCCACCGAAGTAGCCGGTGATGGTGGCGGGGCCGTTCAGGTGGATGTTCGAGCCGTCGGTGCCCTTGGTGTCGAGCGTCTCGACATAGCTGGCGCCGATGATCTGCATCGCCGCGGCGATCGCTGGCAGGTCGCCATCCTGCTCCTGTTCTTTCATCTTGCGTACTTTAATGAAGCGCCCGGGCATCAGGCTGCCTTCGGCGATGGCCTTCTGGGCGGCGGCGATCACCCACGGGAAATACTGAGCGGCGCTGATTTCGAGCGTTACGGCGTAGTCGTCGGCAAAGGTGGTCGAGGCGTACTTGTCGCCCAGCACCTTGCGCCGGTAGGCCGGCACGCTGATAAACGCGCCGCGATCGCGCTGCTCCTGCAGCCAGTGCAGGTCCTTCAAAAACTCCGGCCGGGTCTGCTCCACCTGCTTGAGCAGGTTGGGAAGCTGCCCGGCTGCCTTCGCCTTGCGATTGATCTCTTCCGGGGTGCCATACTTCTCCACCACTTCCAGGACGTTGTTGATCACGGCGGTATCGGGGTTGAGCAGCACGGCGTTCAGGTCATCCAAACGGTTGTAAGGGATCTTGAGCATCTGGCGAAGCTGTTCGTTCATTGACTATCCTCCTGGTAAGAAAATGGCCGATTAACCGGCATGCCACAAGCCCCTGCGGGTCCTGCAGCACGCAAACGGCTGTTATCCGAGCAGGTCGAGGAGTTCGTCGTACTCCTCGTCCTTCATCCCAAACCAGTTGTCTGGCTGCGGGAAGGACTGGTCGGTGACTTCCTGGACATAGCCCTTCAGGCCGTTCAGGATCACCTCGCCGGCGTTGCCAAAGACCTTCGCCATGCGCGGCTTGAACCTCGGGTACAGGCCAAACATGTCATGGTAAATCAGCAGCTGTCCATGCGCCTTCGGGCCGGAGCCAAGGCTCATGATGATGCAGTTTTGCGCCCGCTCGGTGATCAGCTGGCAGACCCGGTCGGGGACCATTTCGAGCAGGATGGCGAAGGCGCCGGCGTTCTCAAGCGCCCTGGCCGAGTCGATGATCTTCTTGGCTTGCAAAGCGCCCTTGCCCTGCACCTTGTAGCCGCCCAGCGCCGAGACCGACTGCGGGGTCAGGCCCAGGTGACCGATGGCGGGGATGCCGGCGGCCACAATGCCTTCGATGCGGCTGCACATTTCCACGCCGCCTTCCAGCTTAATCGAATCGCAGCCGGCTTCGGCCATAAAGCGCCCGGCATTGCGGATGGCCGATTCGACTGACGGTTGGTAGCTCATGTAAGGCATATCGCCGACCAGGTGGACATTGGGGGCGCCGCGGCGCACGGCCTGGCTGTGGCGGATCATATCTTCCATCGTCACCGGCAGGGTCGAGTCATAGCCGAGCATGGTCATGCCCAGGCTGTCGCCGACCAGGATCATGTCCATGCCGGCCTGATCCTGCAGGTAAGCGGTGGGGTAGTCATAGCAGGTCAGCCAGGTGATCGGGACGCCATCCGCGACTTTTTTGAACAGGGTCGGGATGGTCACTTTTTTCCTATCCGTCATTTGATTTGCCTCCGTAACTATGGATGGTCGCTCGATGGCAGGCAGCCGTGGCGAGGCCAGGCTGAGCGGGTCTGCCCGAGAATAGTATGCTTATTGTATGACGGAAAGCGCCGGAAGGCAACTGATGAAAAGCATATGACTTGTCACTGCAGCGCGGCAAAAGATGCAGAATTGCCCTTGATCGGAAGCATCAACCGTGTTAGAATACTGCCCGCCGTGGTGGGCGTAGCTCAATGGCAGAGCACCTGACTGTGGATCAGGTGGTTGTGGGTTCGACCCCCATCGCCCACCCCAAACATTGTGGATAGCACCAAAACAAAGAGAGCCTGCTGGTCAACGCAGGCTCTCTTTGTTTCGGTGATTACCTTTTTTACCGGTTAACCGGCAGCCGCTTACGGTTCAATAAAAATGCCGCTCGTCTGGACGGTCGCGCTCGTCGGCAGAGCAGATCAGCAGCAGCGAACGGGAGGGCTGGTCGCTGCGGTTGTACCAGCGGTGTGGTTGGTGAGCCTCGAAAACCAGGCTGTCGCCGGGGTCAAGCGGGTAGCGCTGCCCGTCTACTTCGTATTCGATCTGCCCCTCCAGGCAGTAAACCAGCTCCAAACCGGTATGCACGATCGGCTTATCGCCGCTGCCGGCCTGCGGCCCCAGCACAACCACAAACGGCGCCAGCCCGGGTTCAGCCAGGCCTGCAGCCAGGTTGGCTAACGTGCCGCTGGCAAAGGCCGCCGGCTGGCGCTCACCCGCTTTCTGGTAGACCAGCGACCTGGCCTGCGCCTGGACTTCAAAAAAGGCGGTCACCGGCACACGCAGCGCGCCGGCGATCTGCTGCAGCGTGCTGACGCTGGGAGAGGTCTTACCATTCTCAATCATACTCAACGTATTGACATTCAGACCGCTCTGATCGGCCAGCGCGCGAATGGACAGGCCCTGCCCGGCGCGCAGCTCACGCAGCCGGCGGCCAACGTTGACTTCTTGGTTCAGCGGATCCAGTGATTGGCTGTTTTTCATCGAAGGTTGGTATCCTTGCCAGGATTGGATGTAATAGCAGGGGAGCCTACCAACCAAAATTATAGTACATTTCAGTGCAGCCGCTCGGGGTGATCTACAATCTGCCCGGTAACACAGGCCTGCAGTGCCTGTTCAATGGATGAAATATCGGTCACCACCGGGCGGATGCCGGCCGCCAGCATGCTCTGATAAGCGCCCATCCCCATCCCCCGGCACAGCAAGACCTCGCAGTCAGCGATCGCTTCGGCCATCCGCAGGTGCCGGTCGTGGGCGGCAGGATCCATCCCGTGCGGCTGCCCGGGCAGGTCGACATGCGGCTGGTCGGCCAGTTGAGCGTGACCCAGCTTTGGGCGCATTTCATGGTCGACCACCTTTCCTTGCTCGATTTTGGCAACCAGGTAGTACTTGGCCCGGCCAAAGTGCTGGCTGATGGTCTTTCCATCGTCGGTGATTGCGGCAATTTTCATCTTGTAAGCTCCACAGATCTTCAATGTTTATCCGATTATAGACCAGAGCGGCTGGCGCAGTCCAGCTGGTAACAGCGCACCGCCAGGAAAGCCAGGAGCAGCAGCGCTGCAGCGACGCCGCCCAGGCCGGCCGCCCGCCAGGGCTCCAGCCAGGCAGCCTGCCCCAGGCGCATGTCGGGCGGCTCGCCGGCGGTCAGCTTGGCCGGCCCGGCGGGCGTCGCCGTCACCACCGCCACTGGGGTTGAGCGGATGCCCGCTACGGCATCAAACTTCACCACCCGGGAGAGATAATCCTGAGTATGACAGTTCTGGCAGCGGGCAGCGTTTTCCCGGGTCGGATAGAGCACCAACCCCTCATGAGCGATCTCTTTCTGGTAGGAATCGGTCCGGCCGCCGTGGCAGTAGACGCAGTGCATCGGCGCTTCGCACAGGCAGAAATACTTACCCGAGTCGTACAGATAATAGCGATTCTCGTGGCAGGAGGTGCAGTTCTCATCGTCATCTGGGGGCAGGCTCTGAGCCGCTGCAGATGCAGCCCAGGCCAGCTGCAGTCCCACCACAACCAGGACCAACCAGACTACCCGAACCTTATTAGACAACATCTTGGGCCTCCTTCAACCGGCTGTACCGCCGCGCTACAACTATTATTATAGTACATTAATCGAATTTTTCAACTATTCTAATAATATTGCCGTATTAATCAAACGCATTTCCAGAGTCTGCTATAGTAGAAGTACAGCCAACCGGCTGTGCGCCCGGCGCATCCGGGCAGGAGGTTACGATGATCAAAAGCATCTTGCTGGCGGTGGATGGATCCGAGCATGCGCTGAAAGCCGCGGCAACGGCCGGCGACCTGGCGCGCTGCCTGGGGGCGCGCCTGAGCCTGGTGACCGTGTACGACCCGCTGCCGCCCTACCTGCAAGAGCCTGGGCTGCAGCAGGCGATGGACGAGCGCTTCTTGCAGGCCGAACAGGTGCTGCACCAGGCGCTGCAGTACATCGGCTCCACCCCAGAGCCGGTAGATTGCCGGCAGCTGGAGGGACCGGTGGCTGAGGCGGTGCTGCATGCGGTGCAGGCTCAGCCGGTGGACCTGATCGTGATGGGAGCGCGCGGGTTGGGCCGGCTGCAGGGCATG
>JBJSYW010000018.1:0-2713 GCA_046089985.1 Chloroflexota bacterium | reverse complement strand
TGGGAGCGTGAAACGGGGGTTTGTGTTTCAATCCACGCTCCCCGGGTGGGGAGCGACAGGAGCGGCACTGGCTGATCTGGCACGACCTGGGTTTCAATCCACGCTCCCCGGGTGGGGAGCGACTGCAATATCTGGCGGCTTGCCTGCCTGACAGCGCCAGATATAGACATCAATTATAATCGATCTGTTTTCAGCGCGCAAAATACGTGCTCAATCTCTCGGGATATTCAATTATTAATGTACAGCCGGTCTGCGAAACTCCCGGAGATTCCCTGTGCACTCCAGGTTCGCAGACTCACACAATCAGTGGTCCTTCCAGGTTCAGGCTGGCTTTTGCGCCAATGTGCTCCACCCGGCTGGCATACTCGTTCCCCAGGTGGTAAAAACGCAGGCTGTCTTTCTCCGGATCGATCAGCTTGCTCAGCAAGTGCTTCAACTGCCTGGCCTGCGCCGCATCCACCAGACACTCAAAAACCGAGTTCTGCACTCGCTGACCATAGTTCTGGCACTGCTTCGCTATTTTGCGCAGGCGCGCCTTACCTTCATCACTCTCCGTGTTGACATCATACGTGACCACAATCAGCATCGCCTGCCCTCACCTAGTTCCAGAACAGCGGTGGGTATGCATCCAGATCGCCGCGCAAAAAACGCGCCAGCAGCATCGCCTGGACGTGTGGGATCAATCCAAAAGCGATCCGCTCTTTCAGATACGGATGTATCACTTCTTCCTGCTTGCGGGTCTGCCATGCCGAAAGCACCTGTTTGCGCGTCTCATCATCCATCAACACGCCCCCGCTCTCCTTCTGTGTAAAACCTTTGCCGCTGATCTGCCGGCGGTTCACCAACGAGAGCACCAACCGGTCAACGAACACCGGTCGCAGTTCCTCCATCAGGTCCAGGGCCAGGGACGGCCGCCCGGGACGGTCCACGTGCAAAAAACCGGCGTACGGATCCAGCCCAACTGCCTCCAACGCAGCCGCCACTTCATAAGTCAGGATCGCATATAGAAACGACAGCAGCGCGTTCATATTATCCAGCGGCGGACGGCGCGAGCGTTCCGTGAAGCGAAACTCGTCGCGCTGCTGGATCACCAGCTGGCCAAAGACGCCGAAGTACTGCCGGGCGGCGCTGCCTTCCAGTCCGCGCAGTTCATCCAGCGAACGGCAGTTCTGGATCGACTTGAGGGCGTTTTTCATCGATGCACTGGCCTGCTCCAGCGCAGCCACATCCAACAGCAGCGCGTGATCACGCAGACCGCGCTCGATCACCTTGCGGCTGTTGGCCACTTTCCCCAGCAGGAAACCGGCTGCCACCGCCGCACACTGGCTCTCCTGTTCGGCAAGCTGGTACTGTTTTTTCCGCAGGGCCAGGCCGCCCTTGACCCTGCCGTTCACCCGCGCCAGGAACCGACCGGTCGGCTCCAGAAAAGAAAGCCCAATCTGGCGCTCGGCGCACGCGCCCATCAGCGCCGGGCTGACACCCGGATAGTTAAAACAGATGATGTCCTCCAGGTTGTGCAGCGGCAGGCGCATCGCCGCCTTTGAATCCTTCTTCACCACAACGTTTTCACCGTCCAGTGACACATATGCTTCGGGGGTGGTGATGTACAGCACATTGCCCAACTTCTTCACGGCTCACACCTCCTCCAGCTGGCGGCGGATGTATTCCGAGGCCGGCGGGACCTTGTCCTGCAAACCGGGCAGGCAGACATTTTCCAGCGAGCACGACCGGCAGGCGCGGCTGGGCTTCACCCGCGGGGTATAGCTGCGGTTGTAGTACTCGTGCATCTCCTGCGCAGCTTTTCGCACCAGCTCGCGCAGCTCGGCCGTCAGATCAACTGCCACCCGCCGGCGCGTCTGCCCGTAGTACAGGTATCCGGTGGGAATGGATACCGCCAGCATCTCTTCCAGACACATCGACTGGGCGCACAGCTGCGCAGTATCGCAGGCATCTTGCTTTTCCTGGCCGCGCTTATACTCGACCGGGGCGGGCAGGTAAATGCCTTCCCGCCCAGGCAGCCGCACGCCATCCACCGCCTCGGTGAACTCCACCACATCGCATATACCCTGCAAGCCCAGCGCAGCGGAAGAAACCGGCACCGACCGGGTCACGATCACTCCCTTCCGTTTTTCGGTGAAGAAAGGATCGTCGACCCGGTGGTGCAGGATGCGTCCGTCAACGGTCAGCGCGTTATCAGCCCACTGGCGTTCGACATGGATCAACGCCCACTGCCGGCGGCAGAAGACAAAGTGCTGGATTCCCGAAAGCGCCAGCCATTCGTCTTGCGGATATTCAGACTTCATACCATCTCGATCAGTTCAACCCCTGCCGGCAGACTGCTGGAGTCAACCGCGACGATATAATCGGTAAAGTTACGCGGCGTCACCACCCCAGGTTTGCGTTCAACCGTCACGCGCTCAAACAATTTGTGGGCCGGGGCATTGCCAAGGTCGCTCTCGTGTTTATAGACGATCAACCGCCGGGTAGCCATCTTCCCCCGCGCCGCTGAGCGGTCATGCTCGAACAGGTTGATCAGCGCATCCCACAACATGCGCAGGTCGTCCTCGGAGAACCCGGTGCCCTTCGCCGGATCGTTGGCCAGCTTGGCCGAGACATACCCTTCAACCGCTGCGGTGGCATTGACAACAGCCTCTTCCCTTAATTCGCCGGCCGCCGGCTCATGAATGCTTGTTATCCGATTGTTTGTTGATGC
>JBJSYW010000017.1:0-4222 GCA_046089985.1 Chloroflexota bacterium | reverse complement strand
CGCCTGCCGCCGGGCAGGCGAACGCCGCCCCGGCGGCCGCGCAGCTGCCGGCGACCCCGTGTACCGACCAGGGCGGCGGCCTGTACCGCTGCGAACTATGGGCCAGGGCCGGCTCACTGGACCTGCCCGGCCCGGTCAGCGTGCCCGTGTGGGGCTACAGCAGCAGCGCAGCCGGCCCGGCCGAGCTGCCTGGCCCGGTGTTGATCGTCCCGCAGGGGGCGCAGGTGGAGATCGTCCTGCACAATGACTTGGCCGGCCCCACCTCGCTGCGGGTGGACGGACAGGCGCTGCGCACCGGCCCGGGCGGCATAGCTCCCGGCGCGCAGCAAACCTACAGCTTTACCGCCGCCGACCCGGGCGTCTTCCTGTACGAGGCCGGCGCTTTCCCGAACGGTCCGGTGCAGGTGGCGATGGGCCTGTACGGTGGGTTGGTGGTGCGCTCGTCCACTCCAGGCCAGGCGTACGCCAACCCGGCCTCCGCCTTTGACGGGGAGGCGCTGCTGGTGCTGAGCGAGATCGACCCGGCCCTGCATACCAGCGCCGACCCGGCACAGTTCGACCTGCGCGCGTACAGGCCGCGCTACTGGCTGATCAACGGCAAGGCCTATCCGCAGACCGACTTGATCGACAGCGCTGCCGGGCAGCGCCTGCTGCTGCGCTACCTGAATGCCGGCCAGCAGACCCGCACGATGACCGTGTTGGGTCTGTACCAGCAGACCCTGGCGCTGAGCGGCGCGGAACTGCCGCACTACCGCAGCGTGGCTTCCGAAAACCTCGGCCCGGGCCAATCGGCGGATGCGCTGCTGGCGCTGCCCGCCTCGGCCCCCGCCGGGGCGAAATATCCGCTCTATGAAGCCGGTCTGCTGCTGCACAACAACGGCGCGTCTGGCTTTGGCGGCATGCTGACTTTCATCACCACCGCCGCCGGCGCTCCCGGCCCTGACCTGGCCGGCCCGGCGGTCAGCGGCTTATCGCTTACCCCGTCCATCAGCGGCGGCGGCCAGCCGGTGATTGTAACTGCTTCAATTAGCGACGCCGCCTCCGGCGGGGCAGCGGTGACTGCCGCCGAGTACTTCATCGATGCCCCGGGCGCAGCGGGCGCCGGGATGCCGCTGGACGCCTCCGATAACGCCTTCGACTCTCCGGTCGAAGCCGCCAGCGCGACCATCCAACCGGCCGAACTGGCCGGGCTGGCCTCCGGAAAACACACCATCTACGTGCACGGCCAGGACGCCAACGGTAACTGGGGGGCGTTCAACCTGGCAACCCTGAACCTGGATCTGCGCGGCCCGCTGGCGAGCGGCATTGTGTTCACGCCGCCGGTTTCGCGGGGAGATAGCGCCGTCACGCTGCGCGCCTCGGCCAGCGACGCCGGGCGCGGCGGCTCGAATGTCAGCGGCGGCGAGTACTTTATCGATATCGATCCGCTTGCCCCGCCGGCCCCCGGCAGCGGCGCTCCGCTGCCGGCCAACCAGGCCGCCCCGGTGGTCAGCCTGGATGGCAGCATCCCGGCGGCGGTGATGAGCGGGCTGAGTGAAGGCCCGCATACCCTGTTCCTGCGCGCTCGCGACGATTTGTTGAACTGGGGCGAGTGGGTCACTGCCACACTGGCGGTTGACCGCAGCGGCCCGCAGGTCACCAGCCTGGCGCTATCTCCGGCCTTCACTGGCGGCGCCGCGCCGGTGCGCGTCGACGCTGTGCTGCAGGACTTGCTGCCGGCCGGCGCAGTCTCCAACATCGCCGCGGCCGAGTTGTTCATCGACCAGGCCGGCGCGCGGGGCAGCGGACTGCCGCTGGGCAGCCGGGATGGCGCGTTCGACGCCCTGTCCGAAGCCGTCTATGGGTTGATCCCCCAGAACCAGGTGGCTTCACTCAGCCAGGGCCAGCATACTATCCTGGTACGCGGCCGCGACGCGGCCGGCAGCTGGGGCGCACTGTCGAGCACATCGCTGACGGTGGACACCGCTCGCCCGGTGGTCAGCGGCGCAGCCGCCTCCCCGGCCTCGCTGCCCAACAGCGCTTCGTTCCAGCTCACCGCCAACGCCTCGGACCTGTCGATGAACATCGTCGCCGCCGAGTGGTTCCGCCTGGCCGATCCCGGGCTGGGGCGCGGCATGCCGATGCAGGCCGCCGACGGCAGCTTCGACAGCCTGGCTGAAGCCGTCCAGGCCACGGTCAGCGCCTTTGGCTGGCCCAGCGGCAGCCACAGCCTCTATGTGCGCGTCAAGGATGCTTCTGGTAATTGGAGCCTGCCGGCGAGCACGGTGGTGCAGATCACGCCCTCAGCCCTGCTGCTGGTGGACGGTTTCGAGACCGGCGGCGCCGTGGACTGGACCGGGGCCGGCAGCCCCGCCCTGGGCATCACTGCCCAGGCGGCCATCCAGGGCCGCTACGGGTTGCAGGCCAGCCTGGAGGCGGGCAAAAACGCCTTCCTGGCCGACCGCTCGCCGGCCGGCGAGACGACCTACCATGCCCGTTTCTACGTCAACCCGCGCCAGACCGTCACCGGCCAGGCCCAGGTTGACCTGTTCACCGCCAACGACGCCTCCGGGCAGGCGGTGCTGCGGGTGCAGTATCGCAAGGCCAGCGCCACCGGTGCTGCCCAACTGCGCCTGCTGGCCGTGCATCGCGGCGGCGTCGCGGCCACCCGCTGGTTCACGATCAGCGGCAGCCAGGCGCATGCCGTCGAGATCGACTGGCAGTCCAGCCGCAGCGCTGTGCTGCGCCTGTATGTCGATGGAAGCCTGGCCCGCTCCCTGAGCGGGCTGGACACCAGCAGACTGCGCATCGAATCGGTGCGCCTGGGCCTGGTAAGCGGCATCCGGGCGGGGATGAGCGGATCGATATACTTCGATGCCTTCATCGCTCGCCGCGACCGCTACATCGGTAAGTAATCGCCGGCTTTAGACAGGGGGCCGGGCTGCTCCGGCCCCCTGTCGCCGGGAGTGTTGTAAGACGACAGAGGTGCTCTATGACGACCAAATCGGACCCGCTTGACCATCCACTGCCTGGGGCCAACCTGGCCGCCGGGCAAACCGCCGCCAGACATGCTGCCGACGGGCGGCACGCCCGCCGGCCCGGTTGGGCGCTGGCGATGGCGCTGCTGCTGCTGGCAGGGGGGCTGGCGGCGCTGTGGGCTTCCGGCTGGACCGCTTTGCCGGCCGGCCGCGACCACTCGGACGCCGCGCACCCGGGCGCCGCCCAACCGGGCGGGCCGTATGTAACCATGGATGAACTGGAAGCCCGTTATGGCCTGCGCGTGACCCTGATTGGGGTGACCGCCGCCGGCGGGATGGTTGATTTCCGCTTCCGGGTCACCGACGCGGCCAAGACTGCCGCGCTGTTTGCCTCGCACCAGGGCATGCCGTCGCTGCGCGTGCTTGACCGGGATGTGACCGTCAGCGCGCCGGACGGTTCGCCGCACATGCTGACCTTTGAAGACGGCAAGGTGTATTATTTTCTGTTCGGCAACCCGAGCGGGGCGGTGCAGCCTGGCAGCCTGGTCTCCGTTTCGATTGGCGACCTGCAGCTTGAGCCGCAGGCGGCGCAGTAAGCGGCGGGGCCGTGGTGCGCCTGCTGCGCCTGTACCTGGCGCTGCTGCTGTTGGCCGGCCCGGTCGCGCTGCCCGCATCCAGGGCAAGCGCGGCCCAGCCCGGCGCGCAGATGCAGCGCGTGATCGTCCGCCTGGTCGACCAGCCGGCGCTGAAAGCGGCTGGGCCGGGCGAGCCGGCGCTGGCGCCGCGCCTGCGGGCGTATGCCCGGCGCTCTCAGGCCCGCCTGGCCGGGCGTCTGGCCGCACTGCAAGCTGCCGGGCAGGCCAGCGCCCCCACCCTCTTCTGGATCTTCAACGGGTTCGCGTTGAATGCCAGCCCGGCGGCCCTGGCCGAATTGGCCGGCTACCCGGAGGTGGCTGATATCACGCCGGATGCGCTCGATCTGCGCCCCGCCGGCCTGCCGCCTGCCGCCGCCCGCCCGGCCCGGTCAGCGGCGGCGGGTGAAGCGCAGGAGAGCCTGCACCAGGTTCGCGCCGTGGACCTGTGGCGGCTGGGCGCGCGCGGCCAGGGAGTGGTGGTGGCGCTGCTCGACAGCGGCGTCTCGCTGGCCTCGCCTGACCTGGCGCGCAGTTGGCGCGGCGGCGCCAACAGCTGGTTCGACCCGTACGGCGAGCATCCGCTGCTGCCGGTGGACCGCAGCGGGCACGGCACCCAGGTATTGGGGTTGA
>JBJSYW010000016.1:0-4285 GCA_046089985.1 Chloroflexota bacterium | reverse complement strand
ATATTATAGCCTACTTTAATATTAATTCAAGCGGTTTTTAAGTAGACCGTTAAAGGTTTCTAGAGACCTGAAAATGCAGCCAAGACTCTGGCTCATTCTCGCCGCTTAACGGGCCGTCTTACCTTTGGCTTCCTAACAAACTTTGCGTGCTCCCTTAGCAAGCGTTAACCAGAGCGCAGTAAAACAAGAACAGACCGCCTTAAGGCGGTCTATCCTCATCGAAGCAGATATCATGGCTGTCCCCCTATGATATCCATGATAGGCAGGGTTATGGCCCCCTTGTCCTGCCAAAGTACCTGCACAAATTGTAACCACCTTTTCAGCGCTTTCTAAAATATCAGTGAAATTCCTACAAGCGCTTACCTAGAGCGGGTCGGCGCAGCCAAAACGCCCACCGCCTCAGTCCTGCCACAACGCCAGCCACTCGGCATAGCGCTGCTGCAGTTCGGCCGGCGTGTCGCAGTGGGTCACCGTGCCGCGCACCACCATGCGCGCCAGCCATTCCGCCGGCGCCCCAACCAGTGGGGCCATGCCGACCACCCAATCCCAACAGGCACCCTGCTCGGCGCACACCCGGCAGTAGGCCCCGGGGGAATGCTCGCGCAGGTCGCCTGGCTGCAGCTCGGACAGGAAATCGTCCGGGCCACGGTCGATGCGCATGTCCATTGGAAAAGCTCCGCCGCCGCCCCGCTCCACCGGCAGGGCCGCCGGAGAGCGGGGCGGTTAGACCGCGAGTAGCCGCGGCGGATCAGGCAGCGCTCTCGGCCAGCTCGGCCTTGACCTGCTGCAGCGCGCTCAGGATCTCATCCCAGCGCTCTTCGGATGGAGCGGCGATCTTCAGGCGGTGGTAGACCATCCCCACCGCGCGCTTGGCCAGCTCGCGGTTCTCGCCGCCGATGCCCAGCGTACGCCAGGCATACTCGACCAGTTCGGCGCTTTTTTGCGGCAGGTGGGCTGCGCCGTCTGAATCGCCGGCTGCCGGGCGCGGCGCGCCGCCTGCCGGCGGCTGGCTGCGCGCCTGGGCCGCCCTGGCCCGCGCCAGCACCTCGCTGGCAAACTGGTCCGGGTCATCGCCGGTCTCGATCATCAGCGTCTGGCGGATGGCGTACTTGTACAGCCCGGTCATGGCCTTGTTATAGCTTTTGTCACCGCTGTCCGAGCCTTCGCCGGTCACCATCACATCAATCCAGGTCTGGCTGGGAGCGTGGGTGAAGCGCACTTTGCCTAGCAAGCTGGTGCTGACCATCGGTGTGCCGCGTTCGGTGGTGTAGCGCTCGCGCTCGAGCAGCTGCAGCTCGATCACCGACATATACACCCCCCAGCGCACCATCGCCGGGCGGCAGGCGGCGATCAGGTTGCGCTCTCCGGCGTAGGTATAGCGCAGGCTGGGGCTGGAGGTCTTCTGCACATACCCGACCTCTTTCATGATCGCGTTCAACGCCGCGTGGATATCTTGCGGAACGGCCGCGCCGGCGGACTCAGCCGGTAGCGCGGGCATGGTTTTATCTGGCATAGGTCAACTCCTTCGATTCAAGTTTCGGTCAGGCGTCCTCGGACGCCCGGCGCAGTAGATCAATCGTTCTATTTTATCACATAATTGTGACACCTGGACGATTAATCGCAACATATCGGACAATCCACAAAAACCCGCCAGCCCTTGACCGGGCGGAATAAGTCATATAGAATAATCTCTGCTGTGGGGCTGTGGCGGAACTGGCAGACGCAGGGGACTTAAAATCCTCCGGGCAGGGATGCTCTTGTGGGTTCGATTCCCACCGGCCCTACTACCACCTGAATGGGGAGAAACGTGACGCAAGTCACGTTTTCTGTCACTTTACCTTCCTGCCCGGCCGGCGCATGGGCCTGGCTGTCTACCAGGCTGGACTTCCCTCGGGAGCAGCTGGATCACATTTCGATGCCATCGCTAGACAAGCTCACCCACCTACCCTTCACCGGCCTCCAGGGCCAAATATACCGCTGCCCAATGCCCTTTGGTGATTATGATTTCGAAGGCCAGGGCCTGGCTGAGATGCTGCAGCAGCATGTGGACGTCGTTGTGATGCTGGTCTCCGATCAGGAAGCGCTCGAAAAATCCAGGCGGAACCTGCGCCAGCTGTACCGGCAGCAGGGCCTGCAGGTGATTCAACTGCCGGTCTCCGATTTCGGCGTCCCTGAGCGCGCCGCGCTGGATGTGGCCTTGCAGCAGACAGCCGCCCTGGCCCGGCAGGGCCAGAACATCGCGGTGCACTGCTCCGCCGGGATCGGGCGCACCGGGTTGTTCATGGCGGAATTGGCCCGGCTGGCGATGAATATGGATGGGGCAGCCTCGATCAACTGGGTGCGGCGCTATATCCACGGGGCGATCGAAACGGAGGCTCAGGTACGTTTTATCATGGAGGCATAACCTCCGGGGGATAGCCAGCTGCAGGGAGGGACAACCGGGCGTGCGGGCTGCCGCGCCTACCACGCCGGAAATTCCTGTACCGGGGGCAGGGAGAATGATGAAAACCGATCATAGAGCCGCCCTGAAAATCGTGCTGATCTACGCCGCCGCTGCCGGGCTGTGGATCTTCTTCTCCGACCAACTGCTGTTCCTCTTCACTGCCAACCCGACCGCCCTGCGCTGGTTCGAAACTTACAAGGGGCTGGGGTTTGTGCTGTTCACCGCCGGTGGGCTGTTCCTGCTGCTCAACCGGGAGCTGAGCCGCCGCCGGCGTTTCGCCGATGCGCTGCAGCGCAGCGAGCAGCGCTACCGCGGGCTGCTCGAACAGGCCGCCGATGGCATCTTCCTGCTCGGGCTGGACGGGCGCTACCTGGACGCCAACGCCGCCGGAGTGCAGATGCTGGGCTACCCGCTGGACGAGCTGCGCCGCTGCCACGTATCCGATCTGATCCACCCCGACGACCTGCGCACCACCCCGGTTGACTTCACCGGCCTGCTGGAAGGCCAGACCGTGCGCCTCGAGCGCCGCATGCGCCGCCGGGATGGCAGCTATGTGCCGCTGGAAATCAGCGCCCGGCGCATCGACCAGGACATCCTGCAAGGCATCGCCCGCGATATCAGCGGCCGCCGCCAATCCGAAGCCCTGATCGAGCGCCAGGTTGCCCACCTGCAAGCGCTGCACACCATCGAGCGGGCGATCACCGCCAGCATCGACCTGCAGCAGACCCTGGCGGTGGTGCTGGAACAGGCCCGGCAGCTGCTGGAAGTCGATGCCGGCGCGGTACTGCTGTATGACCCCGACCGGCAGATGCTGCAGGCGGTCGGGGTGAGCGGGTTCCACATCTCGCCGCAGATCCCGTTCTACCTCGACGTGCAGCACAGCCTGGCCGGGCGGGCGGTGCTGCATGGCAGCCTGCAAGACCGCAGCCTGGCGCCCGAGCTGCCCGCTTCGCCGATGCTGCAGGGCGAAGGCTTTCAAGCCAACTACGCCTTGCCGCTGATCGTGCGGCAAGAGACCGTCGGCGTGCTGGAAGTGTTCCACCGCCGGCCGCTGCAGCCCGAAGCCGGCTGGCTGGAGCTGCTGCAGGCGCTGGCCGACCCGGCCGCCACCGCCATTCAGCATGCCCGCCTGTATGAGAACCTGGAGCGCTACAGCCAGCAGCTGACCGCCGCCTATGACAAGACCCTGGCGGCCTGGTCGGCCTTCCTGGAATTGCGCGACCGGGAGACCCAGGGCCACTCGCGCAGCGTTACCGAGTTGAGCCTGCAGCTGGCCCACCGGATGGGCTTCGCCGGCGAAGCGCTGGAGCACCTGCGGCGCGGCGCGCTGCTGCACGATATCGGCAAGATGGGCGTGCCCGATAGCATCCTGCTCAAAGCCGGCCCGCTCAGCGAGGCCGAATGGGAGGTGATGCGCCGCCACCCGGTGTACGCCTACGAGATGCTGCAGGCGATCGACTTCCTGCAGCCGGCGCTGGATGTGCCGTACTGTCACCATGAACGCTGGAACGGCGCCGGCTATCCAAACGGGCTGCGCGGCGAGCAGATCCCGCTGGCGGCGCGCATCTTCGCCGTGATCGACGTATGGGACGCACTGTGCTCCGACCGGCCCTATCGCCCGGCCTGGCCGGCCCAGCAAGCGCAGCACTACATCCAGGAGCGGGCCGGGGTTGATTTCGACCCGCGAGTGGTGACGGCCTTTTTAGAGATGATCAAACAGGCGGATCGGCGGCGGCTGCAATAGCCCGGCGGCGCAGCTCGGCAGTGGTGTCCAGGGAGAGCGGCAGGCCGTTCTGGAGCAGCAGGCGGCGCAGCGCCTGGCGGTGCGGCGGGGTGAAATAC
>JBJSYW010000015.1:0-15187 GCA_046089985.1 Chloroflexota bacterium | reverse complement strand
CGCCGTTGACGAAGCCGCCCTTGGGACCGGGGAGGGGTCCGGGGATCGGCTGCGGCTGCGGCTGCGGCTGCGGGCCGGGGTTGAAACCGCCGCACACGCCGCTGCGATCCGGGTACCACGTGCCGTTGACGTAGCCGCCCTGACCGCTGCGGACGTCCGAGCGCACCTGGAATTGCGGTACAAAAGTATTCTTCATAGAATTATCTCTCCTGGCGGACAGCGCCGGCGAGGGGCCGGCAGGCCGCGCTGGGGTTCCAGATTGATCGGCGCCCGGCTTAGTCGGGGATGTACAGCTTCTGCCCGGGGAAGATGTAGTTCATGTTCGGGCCGATGGTGCTCATGTTCGAGAAATAGATCCTGTTGACGCCGTCGGCGGCCATGCTGCCATAGAAGCGCTGCGCAATCTTGCTCAGGTTATCGCCAGACTGCACGGTGTAGCACGCGGCACCCGACTTCATATCCGTACGAACGTTCATGGTTGCTCTCCTTAGTAATCGTTAGAACTGACCTGGACAGGGGTTAACCTTCAGGATGGATTCTACCCGAATCCGTCTCGAAGGCAATACGACTTATGACTTATCGCGCGGCGCTTTTATGACGATCAAGCGCACGCCGCTGACATCCTGCACCTGGACCGGCTCGCCGGGGGCCAGCGGGGGCTGCCCGGGGGCCAGTTCGGCCGACCACTGCTCGCCGCCGACGCGCACCTGCCCGGACGGGTCCAGCGCCACCAGCACCACCCCGCTGCGCCCGCGCAGGCTGCCGGCGCCCATACGCTGCGGGGTGCGCTGGGCGCGCACACCGAACAGCATCAGCCCGAAGAAGATCAGCCCGGTAGCCAGCGAAACGCCGACGATCAGCGGGACCGGGACACGCTGGAAACTGGGCACGTTGGGCGAGTTAAACAGCACCAGCCCGCCGGCGATTAGTGCGGCCACGCCGGCGGCGGTCAGCGCGCCGTGGGTGGGCGCTTTGATATCCAGGATGAACAGCACAAAAGCCAGGATCAGGAACACCAGCCCGAACCAGTTGACCGTCAGCAGGCCCAGGCCATAGCCGGCCAGAGCCAGGCACACCACCCCCAGCGTGCCGGCCGCCCAGCCGCCCGGGCTGGAGATCTCGATCAGCACCGCCTGCACTCCTACCGCCAGCAGCAAGAAAACGATGGTGGGATTGGCCAGGATGCCCAGCAGCTCTTCAACCAGGGTGGGCGGCGCCTCCTGCACCTGCGCGCCGGCAGTGCGCAGCACCGCCGGCTGCCCGTCGAGGGTCACCGGCAGGCCATCCGCCTGGCGCAGCAGGTCGGCCAGGTCGGCGGCGATGAAGTCGATCAGCCCGATCTGCAGCGCTTCGCTGGCTGAGACCGCGCTGGCGCTCTCGATGGTCTCTTCAGCCAGCCGCACCGCCTGCGGGCCACGCCGTTCGGCCAGGCCGCGCACGGTGGCCTTGAGGATGTTCTTGGTCTTGGCCTCCATCGTTTCGCCCAGGTCTTCACCGCTGGAGCCGACCGGGCTGGCCGCGCCGATGGTGGTCTCAGGGGCCATCGCGGCGGCATGCCCCGCCAGGGTGAGCACGGTGCCGGCCGAGCCGGCCATCGCGCCGCGCGGGGCGATATAGACGATCACCGGCACGCGGCTGGTGCGGATCTGTTCAACCATCTCGGTCATCAGCGCAATGCTGCCGCCGGGGGTGTCCAACTGGTAGACCACCGCGGAAGCGTCGCTCTGGGCGGCCAGCTGCAGCGCGCGGCCCAGGTGTTCTTTCATCGCCGGGGTTAGCGCGCCATCGGCGCGCACCAGGATCACCCGCGGGGCTTCAGCAGCCTGTGCGGTCGCCGCTGGCAGCGCCGCCGCCGCCGCCGGGACAACCGGCGGCATCCAACCGCTCTGCGGCGCAGCAAACAACGGCAGCGCCGTAAACAGCGGCGGAGCAAAGAACATCAGGCCAAGCAGCCCGATCAGCAAGATGCGGTACCGGTGCGGCATGACCTGATTATAGTCCAATTAGCCTGGGTTAGTAATCTTCGTCGTCCAGGTCCGCCCCGCCCAGCAGGAAATCATCGTCCAGATCGTCTAACTCGTCATACTCGTCATCAAGGTCTTCAAAATCGTCATCGTCATCGTCAACCCACAGGTCGGCGTCTTCGTCCTCGTCCAGCTGTGCAGACCGGCGCGGCGGCGCAAGGCGATCTTCATCATCGATCTCGGCTTCGTCCAGATCGTCTTCTTCTTCCAGTACCTCGAGCGAAACCTCTTCGTCAAGCAGATCGCCGGGCAAGCCCCCGGGAAGATCATCCGGCAGCGGATCGTCGTCCAGTTCCTCGGGGTCGCTGGCGGGACGCAGCTCCCCGGCATGCGCCGTATGCCCGGCGTCGCCCATCAGCGGCTGCAGTTCGGCATCTTCCCGATCCATCGCTGAGGCAGGGTCTAATTCCCAGCGCTGCTCGTCGCGGCGCTCCAGGCGCCCGGCGGTGTCCAGCGGTTGGTCGTCGGCGTATTGGATGCCCCAGGCTTCGCCCAATTCTTCGACCACATCCTGACCGGGGGTAGCCACGCTGCCGCCGACGGTCTCCTCGCCCGACTGGTCGGCGCGCGCCCAATCGGCGTCGACATCGTTGCCCGACAGGCTGGGCGACTGGGAATGGTGCTCACGCAGCAGGTCGAGCAGTTCCTCGCTGCCGGTGCGGCCCAGCCCCTGGCGCTCGGTGAAGTCGTCCAGCACTTCCCGGTCGCTGGTGTAATCGTCCAACACGCCGGCAATCACCTGCTCGTTGGTGCCGAGGTCGAACAGATTGGCGTCCGAGCGATTTGGCTGCCCGGACGGCGCTCCACCCGGGCGGTCCAGATCTACCTGGAGAAAGCCCGCCGGGGCGTCGTCCAGGCTGAGGAAGCGTTCGTCATCGCCGGCGGACGGGCCGGCTGGACTGGCGTCCAGCGAGGCCGGGGCGTAAGGGTCAGGGTCCAGGGGACCATCTCGCTCCGGCTGCAGCTGCAAGTCGTCCCAGCCGCGATAGGTGGGGTTGTGTTCGGGAGTATGCTCCACCCCAGGGTTCACCTGGGGGTGAGAGCGGTCCACATCAGACGGGTCAAGATCAGCAGGTGTCTGGGCCATAGCATATCTCCTATCTAGCGCCAACTTTACCGGGCGGGAGGCAAAGGCTCAATACGGGATAACCCTAAAGCGGCATAGGACACTTCCTCATTGTGAGCCGCGGGCGGGGATGCTAAAGTATCTGGCAAGGAGACGCACATGATCTTCCAATTGAAGGAAATGCTGGATATCCCGGCGATCGGAGCAGATGGAGAGTTGGGGCGAGTGAGCGACGTATACTTCGACGTCGACCGTTGGCGGGTGCGCTACCTGGAGTTAGAGGCCGGCGAGTGGCTGGAACAGCGCCGGCTGGTCTTCTCGACCCAGGCCTTCCGGCTGCACCCAGAGCGGCGCGAAGTGCGGCTGGAACTGAGCCATGCGCAGGTGCGCCAAAGCCCGGCGCTGCAGTTGAACCAACCACTCAACCGGGATCAGGAGATCGAACTGCACCGCTTCTATAACTGGCCGTTCTACTGGGAGGGCGAACGGGCCGGCGGGCTGGGCCCAGACAGCCCAGCGGCGATCCCGCTGATCGAGCTGGCAGCCGAGGTGCGCGAGCAGATGGCCTCCAACGGCGCGCTGGCCGACCCGCGCCTGCACCGGCTGAGCAGTCTGCTGGGGGCGGCGCTGCAGGCGCGGGATGGCGGGGCCGGAACGCTGGACGGGCTGCTGGCGGAGGACAGCAGTTGGAACATCTTGTACCTGCTAATCCAGACCGGCGGGCTGCTGAGCGCTAAAACGGTGAGGCTCTCGCCACAGTTTGTCACCACCATTGACGAAGATGCCGGGCGGATCGACCTGGACCTGGACAGCGAGACGGTGCGTCACAGCCCGGAAGTGAACCCCGGGAAGACGGAATAACCCCCGCCGCCGGTGGCTGGTCGCCGCTGCTCCGGCAGTGTTCCGCCGGAGCGGACGATCAGCGCCCGGCGGACTGCAAATCGGCCAGCTGGACCCCGGAGAGATCGGGAAAGACTGCGTCCGCCGCGCCCACGCGATCCGGCGGGCCTAAGCCAATCACGCGCATCCCGGCGGCATGCGCGGCAGTGATACCCGCCGGGCTGTCTTCGACGGCAATGCAGCCGGCCGGGGGCAAATCCAGCGCGGCGGCGGCCTTCAGGTAGCTGTCGGGGGCCGGTTTTGAGCGCGCCACCTGCCCCCCATCGACCACGGCATCCATCCACGCCAGCACATCCAGCCGTTCGAGCACCGGCAGCACCAGGCGGCTGCTGGAGGCCACGCCGATCTTCAACCCGGCGGCGCGCAGCTCGCGCAGCAGGCGGTTGACGCCCGGGGCCAGGTCGGAGGGGGTCAGTTCGTCCAACAGCTCGACGTAATAGCGGCCTTTGTGCTCCAGGATATCATCGAACCAATCCTGGGGCAGCGGGCGACCGCCCAACAGGGTGCGCAGCGACTCAAAACGGGTCAGCCCACGCAGGCGCTCGTTCTCCCAGCGCGAAAAAGGCAGGTGATAGCGCGCCAGGGCCTGCTCCCAGGAGCGATAGTGCAGTTCCTCGGTGGCGCACAGCACCCCATCCAGGTCAAAGATGACCGCCTGCAGATCGTTTTGGGCCTCGTCAGGCTGCATAAAAAAGCTCCAGGGCCGGTTCAAGCACGGCCGGCAGCGGCACATCGGCCACAAAGGACAGCGCATGGCCGCAGTCGGCGTGCAGGATATTCGCCCCGCACTGCGGGCAGTGCACGCGCCAGGCGATGGCCGCCCGGCGGCGGGCGGCGCTGAGCGGGCCGGCGGTGACCAGGTTGCCGCACCAGTAGACCCCCACGGTGGGCGCGCCGACCGCGCCCGCCAGGTGCAGCGGCCCGGAGTCATTGGACACCACCACCCGGCAGCGGCTGAGCAGCCCGGCAAGGCCGCCCAGCGACAGGCGGGCGAACAGATCCAGGGCGGGACGGCGCATGCGCTCGATCACCAGCCGCACCAGCGCGGCTTCTTCGCTTGCGCCGATCACCGCCACGCGAGCGCCGGCGGCAGCCAGCGCATCGCCGACGGCGGCGAAGCGCTCCGGCGGCCAGCGGCGCCGCGGATCACCGGCCCCAGGGTGCAGCACAGCCAGCGGGCGGCCGTCATCCGGGACCAGCCGGCAGGCCTCGTCCAGGTCGGCGGCGGTCAGCGCCAGGGCCGGATCGAGGGCCAGCGGCAGCGCGCCCACCAGGCCAACCACTTCAAGCAGGCGCATCACCTCCGGCTGGAAGTAGATATACGGGATGCAGCGGTCCAACGGGGCAGCGTCCGGCGTGCGCGGGCCGGCAGACAGGCGCGCGCCCAGCCGGAGCACGAACGGGTTTGAGTGCCGCCCGCCGCCGTGCATCTGCAGGGCCAGGTCGAAACCGGCCCGCCGCCAATGGTCAAAGAAAGCCTCGCTGGCGGCCGGGTCTTCCTGCACCCCGTCCTCCAGGTAGATACCGGGCAGCGGCGGGACCGGCACAACCCGGTCCAGCGGGCCGGGGCGGCCGTCCAGGAAGCGGGCATGCCAGGGCTGGCCAAACAGCACGATTTCGGCCTGCGGGTAAGCGGCGCGCAGCGCAGCCAGGGCCGGCAGGCCGAAGATGAAATCGCCAATCGCATTGGCGCGCAGCACGGCGATGCGCTGCACGCCGGCGACCAGGCGGCCGGCGATCTCGGCCGCCTGGTCGCGGGGACGGGTTACTTCAGCCATGGCGAACGGCTGCGCTGGCGCAGCAGCAGCGTGCCGGCCACCCAGCCGCCCAGGAAGACGGCCTGCGCCAGCCCGTCGAGCAGGTAGATGCGGGGGATGCGCCGGCGGGCGGTGTAGAGCACATCGATGGTCGCCAGCGAAGCTGCGGCTCCGGCGCCGACCAGGACCGTCTCGGGGTTCAGACGCCGGCGCGTGCCGGCCATCAGCAGCGCTCCGCCCACCACGCTGATCAGCAGCCCGGTGGTCTTGACCAGCCAGAAGTCGCCCTTCGGCCCGGTAACCGCCTCGAACGAGCGCCGGCTGAACATCGGCCAGACGCCGGTGACCAGGTAGTACAGCCCCTGAGCGATCAGCAGCCAGCGGAACAGGCGGCGCGGGGCCGCCGGCGGGGTGACCTGCCAGACGGACATCAGATCCCGCCGCCGTTTTCGGAAGCGCCGCCGGCCCCGCTCGCGCCGTAACCGGACAGGTCGCCGGTCTGCCCCCCGGCGATGCCGGGGTTTTCGAAGCGCGCCTGGCGGCTTTTCTCGGGCGTGGCTTCGTCTTCGTGCCCGGCGGCTTCGCCGGTACGCAGACCCATCCCGGCGTTGTGCGGGCCGGGCGTGCGGGTCTCAGATTTGTCGCGCCCGCGCGACCGGTCGATGGCGCTGGTGACCTCGCCGGTCTCCATCAGCTGCTTGAAGCGGCGCAGGTCTTCCTCCACCTGCACAGCCGGCTCTTCGCCCAGCAAGCGCGCCACGGCCGCGCCGGCGGAACCGGCCGGCGGGTCATACTGGATCGTAACCTGGATCTCGGCGCCGCGCCCGCCGGGGGCATCGCGAAAGATCACCGAGCCGGCGTTGGCCAGGCGCGAGCCGGGCAGCGACTGCCAGGAGATCTTCTCATTCGGGATGTCTTCGATGATCTCGGCCTGCCAGTCGACCGTGGCGCCCAGCGGGGCTCGGGCGGTCCAGTGCGAGTGGTTCTTGTCGATTACCTGCACATCTTCGAGGTGCTTCATAAAGCGCGGCAGGTTCTCGAAGTTGCGCCAGAAGTTATACACGTCTTCGCGCGGTTGGTTCACGGTCAGCGTACGCTCGACGCGCACCCCGGCCTGCCCGTCCTTACCGGTGCGCTCGATGCCCATCGCGCCGTAGATGCTGCACCAGCCGGTAATGCCGCGCTGGATCAGGTAGGCGCTGGAAAGCAGCGCGGGCCAGCGCAGTACTGAAGCGCGGGTCAGGCCCCACAGCAGCAGCGCCGCCCCGCCCATAACAGAAGCCCGGCGTTCGGTCTCGCCAATGTTGACCTGGCGAGCGGTGTCCATGCCCCGAGTAGGGGGGCTGATCGATGCAGACATGCCTGTCTCCTTTCTACTGCTCCGATACGGAGCGCACATTCGAATTGGATTTCAAACGCACCTCGACCTGCCCATTGAGGATGCGGGTCTCAAAGCAGGGCTGGGTGTAGACCGAGGGGCCCTGCAGTACGCGCCCATCCTCCATCGAGAAGGTCGAGCAGTGCCACGGGCAGGTGATCGAGCGATCTTCGTGGAACTGCCCTTCAGAGAGCGGGCCGCCCATGTGAGCGCAGCGATCCGCCAGGGCAAACACCTGCCCACCGCGCCGCACCAGCACCAGCGGGATTTCGTCCATCCAGGCCTTGACCGGCCGGCCATCCGGCAGCTCGGTCTCGGCGATCACCGGCTTGTACTCGGCGGGCAAGCCGTCGACTGGGGCATGGTTCATCCCAATGCGGTAGCCGTAGGCCAGGTGACCGCCCAGGTAGGCCGCCCCCAGGCTGAGCAGGTAGCCGCCAAAGGCCAGCGCCCGGCCCTGGCTGCGCTGCCCGCCTTTGCGGGCGAGCAGCGAAAGCAAGATAAAAGCCAGCGCACCGCTATTCAGCAAGGCGTGCGCCATGCCCACCCGCCGGGCGGAACCGATCGTGTGCTGCCAGTCGGTAACGCCGGTCAGGGCGGTTAGCCCGGCGCTGGCCGCGCCAATCTGCAGCACGGTGTCGGCGGCCTGCCCGGCAGGGGAGATTTCAGCCCCGGCCCGCGCCAGCACGGAGCGGGCTGCGCCGGCAGGCCCGGAACGGCGCCCGGCCAACCGAACGCCGGCCATTTCCAGCAGGTCAAACGCCATGCCGAAAAGGTAAGCGCCGATGGTGACATCGGTCAGCACGGCGTGCAGCGGGTGGCCCAGCCAGACCCCGTGCAGGAAATCCCGCACGCGCATCGCCGCCGGGCCGCCGGCGCTGTACAGCTTCTGCACGGCTTCCTGTACGGTCTTGCTTAACGCCTCCAGCCAGGGCTGGCGGTCAATCGTTTCGATCAGCTTTTCTTCGGGGCGCGCAGCCATCCATTACTCCTCTCGCCTGACATATGCATTAAAGCGGCTGAACTCGCCCGGGCGAAGCTCCTGGCGGTACTGAAAAGCCAGCTCGGCCCGGTCGAATTTCTCGAAATAATCATCCCAGGAAACCCGCTTCAACGGCTGCGGGCCGTTGTAGCCGGGGAAATCGATCTGCAGCACACAGGCGGGGTCTTGTTCGTCGGCATCGGCCAGCACAGCCGGGAACCCGCCGCGTTCTTCGACCCAATCACGGATCTCGTCATGGTCGCGGGTGGTCACCGAGCTGATTTTGGCTGCGTGGGTCATGCTGTACCTCCTCAAAGAATTTTTGGGCAGCCGGTGCGTCCAGGCGCAGACCGCTGCCAGATGAAGCCGGCGAAGCGCCGGCGCCGAGGGCCGCCAGGCGGCGGTACAATGCAGCCACCTGGCGCACATGATCGTGCAAATTGAAGTTCTCTTCGACGCGCAAGCGAGCTGCACGCCCCATCTCATCCAGGCGGGGGCGATCGCGCAGCAGCGCCGCCACGCCGCCGCCCAGGCCCTTCCAATCGCCGGGGGCAGCCAGCAGCCCGGTGCTGCCGGCCTCGATCACCTCCGGGACGCCGCCCACCCCAAAGGCCGCCACGGCCCGCCCGCAGGCCATCGCCTCCAGCAGCGCAAAGGGCATGCCCTCCACCCGCGAAGTCTGCACCACAAGGTCCAGGGCCGGGTAGACTTCCCACGGGCGCTGGCTGAGGCCGGCGAAGTGGAAGACTGCGTCCATTTGCAGGTTGTGCACCTGGCGATGGATTTCATCCATCAGGTGCCCATCCCCCACCATCACAAAATGCACCGAGGGACATTCCTGGAGCACATGGGCGGCCAGCAGCACAAACAGGTCGGGGCCTTTTTCAAAGTCGATGCGGCCGACGTAACCGACCAGCGGCGCATCGGCGGGAACGCCCAGCATGCGGCGATACTCGAGGGCGGGTTCGGGCGGCGGCAGGCCGGCGGAGGGCTGCAGCAGCGGTTCCATTCCGGTGGGCAGGGCGGCAGGCCGGTCCAGCACAGTCCCGCTGCCAGGCCCGCCCGGGCCGGCCTCGGCGGACGGGGCGGCGGCGGCGCGCCCGGCCGCGGCGGCCGAGGCCAGGTCGACGGCGGGTACAGCCGGCAGGCTGCCGCCGGGGCGGTAAATCTCAATATCGACCCCGTTGGGGATCAGGCTGACCTGCTCCAGCGGGACACCGCCGGCGATGGCGTTGAGCAGCGCCTGCTGGCAGACCACCGCCAGGTGCGAGCCGCTCAGGCGGGCCAGCGAGATCTCCTGAGCGGTCAGGCTCAGCCCATGGATGGTAGCCAGCACCGGGCGGTTGACCAGGCGGCCTGCCAGAGCCGCCAGCAGGTGGGCGCGCGGCAGGTGGGCATGGAGCAGGTCCACCTCCAGCGAGCGGGCCAGTTCGGCGGCGAACTCGATGGCGTGCCAGGAGGGGGTGTCGTCCATCTGGGTCACGAAGACCTGGCAGCCCAGGGCGCGCAGCCGGCGGGTATAGGGCGATTCATACGGCGCCAGCACGCTGACCCTCACCCCATGCGAGGGCAGGACGCGGCTGAGGTTGGCTACATACGTTTCCATCCCCCCTATGATGGCGTTGCCGGGCACCTGCAGCACATGCAGCAGCGGGGCCGCCGGGCGCCCGGCAGACAGCTTGGCCGGCCGTTGGGATGGTTTCATCGTTATTCAGTCTCCTCACTGCCCAGCAGCGAGCAGGGCAGGTCGACAGAAAAGCTCTGGCGGGTGTAGGCCAGGCCGGCCTCGCCGCGGTTGATGCCGGCCAGGTGGGCGTAGAGGGTCAGCGCCTGGGCGGTGACCTGGTCCATGTTGTAATAGCGGTAAGTAGCCAGCCGGCCGACGAAGTGGACGCCTTCGGCGGCGTCGGCCAGGGCCTTGTAGCGCTTATACAGATCGGCGTTGGCGGGAGTGGGCACGGGGTAGTACGGGTCGCCGCTGCTGCACGGGTATTCATAGACCAGCGTGGTGCGGGCATGCTGCTGGCCGGTCAGGTGTTTGAACTCGGTCACGCGGGTGTAGGCGTGAGCGTTGGGGTGGTTGATCACTGCCACCGGCTGGGCCTGGGGCAGGTCGAGGGTCTCGAAGCGGAAGTCCAGCGAGCGGTAGGGCAGCTTGCCGTAGCAGTAATCGAAGTACTCGTCCACCGGGCCGGTGAAGATCAGCTCGCGGTAAGGGACCATGTTCTGCACGTCGCGGTAATCGGTGTTGAGCATGATCTTAATGTTAGGGTGGTCAAGCAGGTTTTCGAACAGGCGGGTGTAGCCGTGCAGCGGCATGCTCTGGTAGACATCGGTGAAGTAGCGGTCATCCCGGTTCAGGCGCACCGGGACGCGCGAGGTGACCGTGGCGTCCAGCTCGGAGGGGTCCATGCCCCACTGTTTGCGGGTATAGCCGCGGAAGAACTTCTCGTACAGCTGGCGGCCGACCTTGCTGACCACCACATCTTCGGAGGTGAGCACCTGCTCCACCGGCTCGGCCAACGAGTCGAAGAAGGACTGCAGTTCGAGCGAGGACAACTGCGTGCCGTACAACTGATTGATCGTGTCCAGGTTGATCGGCATCGGCACCAGCTGGCCGTCGACGTTGGCGCGCACGCGGTGCTCATAAGGCCGCCACCTGGTGAACTGGGACAGGTAGGTAAACACGTCGCGCGAATTGGTGTGGAAGATGTGCGGGCCGTATTTGTGGACCAGGATGCCGTCGTCGTTGTAGTGGTCGTAGGCGTTGCCGGCGATGTGGCTGCGCCGGTCGATCAGCAGGATCGACTTGCCCGACCCGCGCGCCAGGCGCTCGGCCAGCACGCTGCCGGCGAAGCCGGCCCCGACCACCAGGTAGTCGAAGACGCGCACGTCGCCATTCCCGGCGTAAAGCGGTGCGGTGTTAAGCGGCAGGCCAACCTCCACCGGCGGCGTATCCCAGGCGGAGGCCGGGCCGCCGGTGGTCACACCGCCGGTGGTCACACCGCCGGTGGTCGATCCGGCGGCGCTGCTGCCGGAGGTCACGCCGCCGGCGGTCACGCCGCTGGAGGTCATGCCGCTGGAGGTCACGCCGCTGGCGGTGACTGCGGCTGCGGCGGGGCGGCGCTCTGCCTGGCCCGGTTGGGCGGCGGCGGAGAGCACGGGGCCGGCAGAGGCCAGGCGGCCGGCGGACCGGTTAGCGGCCGAAGGCGCAGGCAGGGCGCGTTCGATCAGGCGGTCCATCTGATCCCAGGTGACGTCCCATGAAACCTGGGCCAGATAGCGGTCCACCGCCTGCAGCCAGGCGGCTTGTTGGCCGTTCAGCTCCAGCGCGGCGCGCACCTGGCGGGTGAACTCCGGCGCGCCATCGCCAATCAGCACCAGCCCCTGCTCACCGTAGGGGGTGACCACATCGGCCACCGGGGTGGAGACGACCGGCTTGCCGCCCGCCAGGTACTCGAGGGTTTTGGTGGGGCTGATATAGCGGGTGGCCTGATTCAGGGCAAAGGGCATCAGCGCCACATCCCAGCCGGCCAGGTAGGCGGGCAGGTCGCGGTAGTCTTTTTTGCCCAGGTAGTGCAGGTTGGGGCGGCGCGGCAGGCGGCGCGGGCTGACCTTGGCCAGCGGGCCGATCATAACGATCTGCCAGTCCGGGTTTTCTTCAGCCAGGCGGGCCAGCAGGCCCAGGTCGATGCGCTCGTCGATCACACCGAAGAAACCCAGCCGGGGGTGCGGGATGGAGGCCTGGTCGGGCGGCTCGGACGCGGCGGTGCGGGCGGCGGCAAAGTGATCGGCGTCGATGCTGCTGGGGAACAGGTGCACATCGGGGCGCAGAGCGCGGCGGGCCTCGTACAGGCTGCGCCCGCCGGTGAAGACCAGGTCGGCCTGTTGGAGCAGTTCGGATTCCAATGCCTGCAGCTTGGGCGGCGGGCTGGCGAACGAGGACAGGTCGTCCATCACATCGTACACGCGCAGGCGCGGCCGCAGATGGCGGGTGAAATCATAGGCCATCGGGGTGTAATACCAGGCAATGAAATCTGCGCCGGAGCGGCCATCGATAGCTTGACCGGCAAGCAGGTCGTCGATCAGGCGGATGTGCTCCGCCCGCCCGGCCTCACTGCTCAATGACTTGGGGAGATAGGGGGCGGCGATCAGCACGCCGGAATCGTCGCGGTAGGTTTCGATACGGGCCGGGCCTTCGTCAATCTGCGGCTCTTCGATGTAGAGCACGCGGCGCGTGCGGGCGGCGCGGGCCAGCAGATGCTGCGGGCGCTGGAAAACAAAGCGCCAGCGCAGGTGGCTGAAGCAGACCAGGTCGAGGGAATCGGATTTCTTTTTCATACTACCTTCCTTGTTTGGCGCAGGGCACGCTGCCGGATCACCTGCCGGAAATACTCCACCAGGCCATCCACGTGGGCGTCGAAGGTGAAGCGGGCGCGCTGATCCCAGATATTGGCGCGCAGCTGCTGCATACGGGGGAGATCACGGAGCTGCTCGCGCAGCTCCCCCATACCGGTAAAAAACAGGCCGATGTCAAGCGCTCGGGCCAGGTTTTGCACCGCCACCACCGCCCCCGGGTTATGGCGCTGCAGCATGGGCAGACCGGCGGCCGCCAGGGTGGCCATGCGCGCCGGGTAGTTCAAGTCGTCCCAGCTGGCGCGATGTATTTCGCCGGCGTTGTCGCTTTTGAAATAGTGCAGCCAACCGGCGTCGTACTGCGAAAACTCGCTCACCCAGCGGTCCTGGTCGACCTGCGAATGCAGGTGAATGTGATGCGGAGCCAGGCTGAGGGTTTTCTCGATCCAGGCGCGCCACTGGCCGTGGGTGAAGTCGCCGTAGAAGTGCAGGTGGATGCGCTGACCGGCCAGCTCGGCCACATCCGGCGGGTGCAGCCCGATCGGGCGTCCAGGCACCACCGTGTGCAGCTCGCCGTCCTGCTCGGAGAGCAGCGCGGCGCGCCGGCCGGTGAACCAATCCGCCTTGGGCAGATCGCCGTCGAGCACGTAAGGATGCCCCTGGCTGACGCTGCCGGGCAGGGCGGTTTCGAACCAATCGCGCATCTCGGGGCTGGAATAGATCTGCCCGTCCGAAAGGCGGTGCAGATCGGCCAGCTGCGCCCAATGGCCCTGCTCCAGGCTGATAAACGGGCCTTCTTTGAAGTGCCAGACGAACGGGATGCCGGGGTTATCGCACAGCACCTGGTGGGCGAAGGGCACGGCCTGCCAGTTCAACAGGGCGTAGATCAGGTCGGGCTGGATGCGGCGCACAGCTTCGCGCCAGCCGTTGAAGGGGATATCCTGCACGCTGCCGAAGGGCAGCGGGCCGACGGTGTTGTACCAGTAGGGATTGGGCATCCAAAGACCAAAGAGCTGATGGCCGCGCTCTTCAAAGGCCAGCACCCGGTCGGCGTTGTAGGCCAGCTCACCCACCAGCAGGATCTTCAGTCCGCCGGCGGAGGGCAGGGCCGGCGGACGGCGGCGGTAGCCGCGGTAGAGCGCCGGTTCATCGATCAGGCTGCCGACGGTGGTGTGGAAGCGCAGCGGGTGGTCGACGCGGTAATACTGGCGGTAGGGGTTGATGCCGCCGAGCGGCTCGCGCAGCCGCTTGTGGCCCTGGTCGGGGTGGTCGACCCACTCACAGGTGACCTGGTGGGTGGGGATGAATTCGCCCCGGGCGCGCAGGCGGCCCCAGAACAGGCGCTCCAGGTCGTCGCTGACCAGTTCGTGGCGCTCGATCCAGCGCCGGTCGGTGCGGCGGTGGAGCACCTGCACCGGCTGCAGCGAATGACCGGCGACGGTTTCGAGGGCGCTGCGGTTGTAGTGGTGGCGCACACCCGAGAAGGCAGCGGCGGCGGCGGGGTGCTGGTCGAGGGTGGCATTGAGCGCCGCCAGGTGACCGGCGTAATACAGGTCATCGGCGGGCAAGTAGGCGATACGCTCGCCAGAAGCGACGTCCAGGGCGACATTCAGCGCCGCCCCCAGGCCGCGGTTGCGCTCCAAGCGCAGGAAACGCAGGCGAGGGTCATCCAGGTACTCGCCCAGGGCCTGGCGCGGGCCGTCGAACGAGCCGTCATCGACCACGATCAGCTCCCAATCGTTGAACGACTGGCACAGCAGACTGTAGACCGCCCGGCGGATGAAATGGGCCTGCTGGTAGACAGGCATCAGCACAGAAATCATCGCGAAATCTCCAGGTACTCGGGGGCGTTGACCGAGCGATCGGGCAGCGTGGTGGGCAGCTCCTGGTGGTAGACGCCGGAGGGGACCAACCCGCAGCCGCCAAAGCGAGCCATCACGCGCAGCTGGGCCAACGCATCCTCGCCGCAAGCCGAGGGGGGCAGGTCTTTCCAGAACGAGAAACCGCCGGCCTGGCGCAGCTTGTGGGTGTCATACAGCACGCAGCCGCCCACCCAGGCCACCTTATAGGGGCGGGGCGCGCCGGGGGCCAGGCCCAGCCGCTGCTGGACGTGGTACAGGTTGGCGGCGTTGTGCAGCCGGTAGCGCTGCCAGGCCGGCGAGCCGGGCTGGACCTGCTCGGGCAGCACCGGGCCCTCCCAGAACTCAATCGCCTGCTCGTGCGGGCGGTGATCGGCCAGGTAGCTCAAGCCGATCACCGCCGAGCCGACAAACCCGCAGCCCAGGCGTTGGATGGCAGACAGCAGCTGCTCCAGCACCCACGGCTCGAGCAGCAGGTCGTCGTCGAGGAACAGGGCGTAAGGGGCAGCGGCGCGCTCGAGCAGGAATTGGCGCTGCTCGGCCATGCCGCGGCGGCGGCGGCGATGGATGAACTGCACTGGCCGCCCGTGAGCGCGCAGCAGGCGGGTCACCGCCAGCACCTGCCCGTCGGCAGCGGATGGGGCCAGGGTGGATTGGTCGGCCACCAGCAGGCGGAAATCCTGGCAGGTCTGGGCCAGCAGGCTGCCCAGGGTGAGCGCCAGGGCTGCCGGCCGGTTGAACGTGGGCACCAGGATATCAAGCACGGGCGGCAAGTTGTTCCTCCAGCAGGCCCAGGGCAGCCTGGACCACGGTTTCAGGATCTACGCCGCGCAGGCAGGCGTGGTGGCCCTCCGGGCAAACGCTG
>JBJSYW010000014.1:0-4918 GCA_046089985.1 Chloroflexota bacterium | reverse complement strand
CAGCCAGGCAGCCAGCTCCATCACCGACCAACTCTGGTCGGGCGATAAGAACGAAAGCTGGGCTTGCAGCCGGCCCACATAGCTGGCGCGCATGCGCCCGCTTGCGTCGATATCAATCACGCCGCGCTGCCCCGCCGCATTGCGGCCAGAATACTCGGCCTCATCCAGAAAAGGCGAATAACGGGCCAGCGCAATCGGCCGATCTAGAAAATAGGATGCGTCCAATTGGCTGACCAGGCTCCCCTGGCGCACGGCCAGGAGGGGAACCACGTAACTCGACCGGTTGTCCGTGGGCTGGCGGGCCTGCTGAACCGCCAGGCTGACCACCGCCTGGATCGATGGATCGCTGAACGAATTGCGCAGCATCTCGCCTTGCTCGGATGAAATCCCCGCCCGCACGGTTAACCGGCTTGCGCTGGGGTCGTACGTGATCTGCTGCGCTAATTCAGTGCTCAGGGCCGATAGGTCAGGCGCTTCGGCCAGGTAGACCCCGGGCGTTTCCTGCCTGCCGGGCGCAGCCAACCATGGCCAGAAATCGATCTGCTGGACGCCCGCCGGCTGGGCGGCGATCAGTTCATCGGCCTCCAGGCGGTCAAAACCATTTTGCACCAGGGCGTCCTTCAAGGACGTGGCGGCCTGCTCGAAGCCGGCCGAGGTGACAAATGCGTAGGCGCGATTTAATTCCGGATTGCACTTGCTGCCGGCCTTCGGCAGGCGCAGCACCCGGCCCAGGATTTGCTCCACCGCGGTTTGGGCGTGCAGTTCCGCCACACTGCACAATACGTAAGCGAACGGGCAGTCCCAACCTTCGCGCAGCGCCTGGACGGTGATGATATAGCTAATCGGGCAGGTGGGGCTGGATAGGTCCAGACCTTCGATCTGGTAATCGCTGCCGGTGGCGCGGGCAATCTGGCCGGCCGGGATGCGTTGATCTTCCAGCAGGTGCTTTTCCAGAATTTCCACGGTGATATTCTGGCGTTCCTGTGAGCGCGGTTGGGCTTGCAGCAGCAGGATCGGGCGGATATATTCGCCGGTCTCGGCCCGCTCCTGGCGGGCGATCTCCTCCAATTGGCTGCGTTTGTTCACCGCCTGGTTGACCGTTTCCCGCCAGTCGGCTTCCGTAACCAGTTCAATCGGCAGCTTAATCATCCCGGCGCTTTTCAGTTCTGCCGCAGAGACGGTGTAAAGCACGTTGCTGGGGCTTTTCCTGGTGTCTGGCGTGGCGGTGAATTCCAGGATGCAGGATGGGCTGAAACGCGCCAGGGTCTCAAACGAAAGGCTGGTGCGCGCGTTGTGGGCTTCGTCCACGATCAGCGCCGGGCGGTGCAGCCGGAGCACGTTCGCCAGGCAGGGAACCGGCGCGCCGTCCGCATACTGCTCCAGCCCTTGCAAGGCCGCCGCGGGAGCCGAGGAGAAGTGGCTCATCAGAGCGCCGTTGGCCTCATACACCTTGCGCCCTTCGGTATCGCCTACCCGGAAAGCCTGCATCGTGGCGACGATGATCGTCGTACTGCTGCTTAATGTGCTGGGCTGGAGCGCCAGGGCATCGCTCAGGTCGCATACCGTTACCCGGCCGGCCTGTGCCTCCACCGCCTGGCGATATGGGTGCTGAAGGTCTTGCAAGGCTTTCAGCGTCTGCTGGCGGATGGTATTGCTGGGCGTCAGCCACAACACCAGCGGGTGATCGGTGTGGAGCAGTTCGCCAGCGGCCACGCCAATCGAATGGGCAGCCAGCAGGGTCTTGCCGCCCCCGGTGGGCAGCCGCAGGCAGACGTAAGGCAACCCGGGCAGCTCACTGATCCGCCGGTAGGGAACGCCTTGCCCATACAGGGCCGCAGTGGTCTGGTAAAAGGCCACATCCGGATCATCGATCTGGACACAGGCCCGGAAATAGCGGGTGAGGGCATTCAGTGAACGCTGCTGATAGTCTTTGAGTTCGAGCATGTTAGCGGACCCGGATCTGGTAAGGTATCTGGCGGAAGGCGATCCCCATCCTTTGCAGCGCGCTATCGTCGATCAGGCAGCCGTCTGCATAGATCACCTTCGGCCCATCATGGGGAGGCAGCGTATTTAGCTTGGGCTGAGTCAGGAAGTTTTCATAGTCTAAGGCGGCCTGGTCTGAGCCATTGTACAGCAGATACACCCCCACCCCTTTCGAAACGCCCAACAATGGCGAACTGGCCGGGGCGGGCATCGGCTCGCCGGTCTCGGTGAAGAAAACATGCTGAGCCAGGTCTGTGAAACTGACATCAGCTCGGATCTGTCCGAGAGGGTTGAACAGAGAGGGGCCTAGCTCACAGAACTGAAACCCGCCGCCCAGCCCCAGTTCAAACCGGTCATTCCCTTTTTGGTCTTTCCAGGTGTAGCCCTGGATAACACGGCGAAGCCGCTCAGAAGTGATACTTCGAGTAATATTTTCATCTATCTCAATCAAGATAAAGTGCCGCTCACCAACTTCTTTCTGGTTAAGTTGGAGTACAGCATTTCCTGTGGTTCCACTACCTGCAAAGGAGTCTAGCACTAAGTCGCCCGGCTTGGTAGCAACTTGCAGTATCTGTTCAATTAAGCGAACAGGCTTTGGCGTAGTAAAAACGCTATCAGCATCCGGAATTAGTTTTATTATCTCTTTTTTCCCCTCTTGCGAATGTCCGACATCATTAAAAAACCAAATAGACTCAGGTACAAGCCCTTGCTTGACTTCGGTCAGATAGATTTTAGGTGCTGGGACGTTATTACCATCTGTACCCCACCAGATACGGCCTTCCTTATCTAGCTCCCATAACCTATCCTCAGAAAGACGCCAATAGGAGCCTTTTGGTGGTCCAGAAATAACTCTCCCACTTGGACAGGTTATAGAGTAGGTACCCTTGCTATAATAGTTTCTAGCTGCTAAGTTATTGGGGCGCCAGAGACCTCTTGGGTCGTTATCCGGGTTTTTATAGAGTTGATTTTGCTGCTCAGTCCTTGGCAATAAATTTCGCACCCACCTATCCTTGTTCTGAGCGTATACCAATATATATTCGTGCCGATCAGATATGTACTTTGCCGAGCTTTTAGCAGCATAAGATTTTTCCCAGATTATCTCGGCGATAAAATTATGCGTTCCAAATATCTCGTCAAGGAGTGATCTAGCATGATGCACCTCGTTATCGTCAATGCTCATCCAAATACTGCCGTCGTCCCGAAGCATCTCCCTCAGCAGCACCAGCCTCGGGTACATCATGCACAGCCACTTATCGTGCCGGGACAGGTCTTCCATCTCTCCCCCAACTACCTTGCCTAACCAATCGCGCATTTCGGGGCTGTTCACCGCGTCGTTATAAACCCAGCCTTCGTTACCGGTGTTATAGGGCGGGTCGATGTAGATGCACTTCACCTGCCCGGCATAGTACGGCAGCAGGGCCTTCAAGGCCAGCAGGTTATCGCCTTGTACCAATAGATTCCCGCTGTCTGCGTCGCCTACTGAAAGCTCAGGATTGCAGCGTAAGAGGTGATACGGCGCTTCCTGGTGATGGTTTACAACGGCTTGTTTACCGATCCAATTCAATGTGGGCATGGTGATGCTTCCTTATCAGCCGTCGTCTCCTCAAGTGGCATTGTTTGGCGCGTCCTTAAGGGCATAGGCCAATTATAAAGGGAATCGATCCAGACTCATCTCCGGTCTTTTAAAGAGGCTGCCTGCCCGGTGCAGAGGGCGGCGTGCTGAAAGTGGGCCTCGAATTGGGTCTATCCTGCACTCCCCTGAGCGGGTATACTTGGCCCACGGAGCGACCCAATGCGTGTTGACAGCTTAATGCGTGATCTACCGGAGAACTTTTCGCTTGCCGACCGCGAACTGGTGATGCGCGCCTACCGGGTGGCCGAGGGCGCTCACGAAGGCCAGAAGCGCGCCTCCGGCGAGCCGTACATCAACCACTGCCTGGCGGTGGCTTCGATCCTGGCCGAGATGCGCGTCCCGCCGGTGGTGGTGGCGGCCGGCCTGCTGCACGATACCGTCGAAGACACCAGCATCACCCTGGATGACCTGCAGCGCGATTTCGGCCCCGAGATCGCCCGGCTGGTGGATGGGGTCACCAAGCTGACCCAACTGCCGCGCGTTTCGCGCGGCGAGCACCACCAGAAGGAAGACGCCGACGAAGAGCAGCAGCGCGTCATCGCCGAGCGGCGCGGCGAGCTGGCCCCGTTGGACCAGAAGGAACAGTTGGCGCGCAGCCGCAAGCACGACCTGGCCAACGAAACCCTGCGCAAGACATTCCTGGCGATGGGCGAAGATGTGCGCGTGGTGCTGATCAAGCTGGCCGACCGCCTGCACAACATGCGCACGCTGGGCATCATGCGCGACGACAAGCGCAAGCGCATTGCGCAGGAGACGCTGGACATCTTCGCCCCGCTGGCCAACCGCCTGGGCATCTGGCAGATCAAGTGGGAGCTGGAAGACCTGGCTTTCCGCTTTGTCAACGAGGAGAAGTACCGCGAGATCTCGGACAGTATCGCCAAGCGCCGCTCGGATCGCGAGCAGGAGATGCAAGACATCCGCGACCGGCTGATCAAGACCCTCAGCCAGGCCGGCATTCAGGCCGAAGTGTCTGCCCGCCCGAAGCACATCTACTCGATCTACCGCAAGATGAAGCGCAAGGGCGTCACCTTTGACCAGGTACACGATGTGCGCGGGGTGCGCGTGCTGGTGCCCGACGTGACCCAATGTTACATGGCGCTGGGCATCATCCACACCCACTGGCGGCCGATCCCGGGCGAGTTCGACGACTACGTGGCCGCGCCCAAGGACAATTTCTACCGCTCGCTGCACACCGCGGTGCTGTACGACGACGGGCGCAACCTGGAGATCCAGATCCGCACCCCCGAGATGCACCAGAACGCCGAGTATGGCATCGCCGCCCACTGGCGGTATAAGGAAGGC
>JBJSYW010000013.1:0-6120 GCA_046089985.1 Chloroflexota bacterium | reverse complement strand
TTGCCGCAGCCCGATTCGCCCACCAGGCCGAGGGTTTCGCCCTCGCGCACCGAGAAGCTGACGTCATCGACGGCGCGCACCTGGTTGACCAGCTTGCGCATCACACCCTGGTAGATCGGGTAGAATTTTTTGAGATTGCGGACTTCCAGCAGCGGGGGCTGGCCGGCGGCCGGCGCGCTGGGGCGGTTGCTGAGGCTGTCGCTCATAGGATCGTCTCCAGGTCTACTTGCCTGAATACAGGAAACAGTTGACGAAATGGCCCGGCTCTACCTCGGTGAGCGCCGGCTGGCTGGCATTGCACACGCCCGTAATGAACTGGGTGCAGCGCGGGTGGAACGGGCAGCCGCTCGGGCGGTTGAACGGGTGGGCGATCGAGCCGGCGATGGTGGGCAGCATCACGCGCGGCGCTGACTGCACGCTGGGGATCGAGCGCAGCAGCGCCTGGGTGTACGGGTGGCAGGCATTGCCAAAGATCTGCTCCACCGGCCCCTTCTCCATCACCATCCCCAGGTACATCACCACCACTTCGTCGGCCATCTGGGCGATCACCCCCAGGTCGTGGGTGATAAAGATGATCGAGGTCTGCTTCTGCTGCTGCAGGCTGCGCAGCAGGCGCAGAATCTGCGCCTGGGTGGTGACGTCGATGGCAGTGGTCGGCTCATCGGCGATCAACAGGCGCGGGTTGCAGCTGAGCGCCATGGCGATGATCGCCCGCTGGCGCAGGCCGCCCGACAGCTCCCAGGAGTAGTTATCGATGCGTTGTTCGGGCATTGAAATGCCCACCGCCCGAAACACATCCACGGCGATGCGCCGCGCTTCCTGCTTACTGACATCCTGGTGCAGCAGAATGGCCTCCATAATCTGGCTGCCCACGGTGTGCACCGGGCTGAAGGCCGCCATCGGCTCCTGCGGGATCAGGGCGATCTCGGCCCCGCGGATGGCGCGCATCTGGCGGCTGTTGGGCTTCAGACCGGTCAGATCCACCATTTCCTCCGGGCTGTTGGGGTCCTGAGCGTTCAGCCGCCGGCGCAGGGTCACCTTGCCAGAGACAATCCGCGCCCCGGGGTCCAGGATCTGCAGCACGGCTTTCATCGTCACGCTCTTGCCACAGCCGCTCTCACCTACAATCCCGACCACTTTGCCGGGGAAAACGTCAAAGCTGACCCCATCGACGGCCTTGATCGTGCCCTCGTCCATGTAAAAATAAGCTTTCAGATCTTCAACGCGCAGCAGGGGTTCCACCCCACCCGGTGCGCCGGTTTGCTTGGTTTGCACTGGCTGGCCTTGATTTTCCATACCGTTCTCCGCTGTTTTCCCTCGTAACTCGATCCGCTGCGATGCTGCTCCCAGCGGGCGCTAGTGCCCGTACGGGTCGGCCGCATCGCGCAGCCCATCGCCCACCAGGTTGAACGCCAGCACGGCGACGATCACGCCCAGGCCGGGGATCAACAGCCAGGGGGCCAGCGCCAGGGTCTGGATGTTCTGCGCTTCCTGCAGCAGCACCCCCCAGCTGATCGCCGGCGGGCGCAGCCCCAACCCCAGGAAGCTCAGCGAGGTTTCGGTGACGATCATCACCGGGATCGCCAGCGTGCTGGTGGCGATGATGTGGCTGGTGAAGGTCGGGATCATATGCACCATGATGATGCGCCAGCGGCTGCAGCCGGCCAGTTCGGCAGCCAGCACGAAGTCTTCCTCGCGCAGCGACAGGAAGCGCCCACGCACCTCGCGGGCCAGCGTGGTCCAGCCGCGCAGAGCCAGGATGATGGTGATGGCGAAGAACACCTTTTCCGGCGACCAGGTGCGCGGCAGCGCGGCGGTCAGCGCCAGCCAGATCGGGATGGTGGGCAGCGACTGCAGCAGCTCGATCAGGCGCTGGATCACCAGGTCGGCCAGGCCGCCAAAGTAGCCCGAGATGCCGCCCAGGATCAGGCCCAGCAGCACGCTCAGGATCACCGAGACCATACCGATGGTCATCGAGATGCGCGTAGCATGCGCCATGCGCGACCACTGGTCGCGGCCCAGGCGGTCGGTGCCCAACAGGTAGATCCGGGCGGCGTGCTCCGGGTCGGCCGAAGTAACCAGGTGCAAATTGATTTCGAACAGGCCCAGCAGTTTATAGGTATAGCCGGTGCCGAAGAAGCGCAGGTAGATCTTCTCGCTCTCGTCGGTGACCCACACCATCTTGAGCGTCACCGGGTCGCGCTTGCCGGTCACCGCCGGCACCCACGGTTTCAGACCGCCGGCGTCGATCCAGTGGATGCGCTGAGCGGGGATGAAGGCCAGGCGGGCGTTGGTCTCTTCCGGGTCCATCGTGGCGAAAAAATCCGGCGCCAGCACCACCATAAACAGGAAGATCAGCACCACCGCGCTGACCACCGCCAGTTTGTTCTTGCGGAAGCGCCACCAGACCAGCGTCCAGTTGGAGGCAACCGATACGCGTTCTTCATCCCGGCTGACCGTCGCATCCACCGGCGCGGGTAGGCCGGCGGCTTCGGGGACTTCCTGGCTTGGGGTAGGGGTAGAGATGGTCATAGTTTCTCCATCCGGATGCGCGGGTCGAGCCACGCCAGTAGGATATCCGAGATCAGCGTACCGATGATCGCCAGGAAGCAGTAGATCAACAGGATGCTGCCGGCCAGGTACATATCCTGGCTGATCAGCGAGCGCAGCAGCAGTGGGCCGATGTTCTGCAGGTTCATCACCGTGGCCACGATCAGGCTGCCCGAGAACAGCTCCGGCAGGTACCAACCGATCGTGCTCGCCAGCGGGTTGATCGCCAGGCGCACCGGGTACTTCATGATCAGCTGCCATTCCGACAGCCCGCGCGCCCGCCCGGAGGTCATGTAAGGCTTGTTCAGTTCATCCAGCAGGTTGGCGCGCATCACACGCGTCAGGCGCGCCGTGCCAGACACACCGATGACGATCATCGGCAGCCAGATGTGCTTCAGCAGGTCGATCACCCGCGCCAGGCTCCACGGGGCCTGCTCGAACTCGCGCGAGAACAGCCCGGTGATGCCCACGTCGAAATAGGAATAGGCCACCCACATCAAGATCAGCGCCAGCATGAAGTTTGGCGTGGCAACCCCAATGTAGTTGATCACCGTAAACAGGTAATCCAGGATGGAATTGCGATGGGTGGCCGAGTAGATGCCGATTGGGATGGCTACAATCCAGGTGAAGACGAATGAGAATAATGCCAGCAGCAGCGTCAGACCCAGGCGCTCGGCGATTAACTCTGCGTTCGGCCTCTGGTACTCAAGCGACAGCCCCAGGTTGCCCTTCAGCAGGCTCTGCATCCAGCGCAGGTACTGGATCGATACCGGCTGATCCAGGCCGTACTGCTGCTTGAGCATTTCGGTCTCTTCTTTCTCAAGCGACGAGCCGGACGAAGAAAGCGTGGCGATATAGCTGGTCAAGAAATCGCCGGGGGGGGCCTGCACCAGGGCAAACACCATAATCGAAAACAGGAACAGCAGGATCGGGATCAGGAGAAGGCGCTGCAGGATATAGCGCAACATTGGATGTAGCTCATCCTTTCTCGGGCGGCAGGGCGCCCGATGCCGCCCGGCCGGCAGGTCTGCCGGCCGGGCGGGAAACCCAGTACTTACTTACTGCTGGAAGTAGAACTGCTCAGGATTGGCGTTGCCGGGCGTGCGCAGCGGCCAGTCATTGCCCAGGGTGTCGGGCACGTTCATCAGGTTGTTATTCAACACCACCACGCCCTGCACCAGCGGGGTCAGGCCAACGGTGCCGAGCTCATAGGCCTGCTCCACCCAGAAGGTGAACAGTTCCTTGGCCAGCGCCACCTGCTCCTCGGGGCTGATGGTTTTGCCCTTGTCGATCATCTCGACGATCTTGGCGATCTCGGGGGTCGGCGCAACGCCTTCCTTGCCGCCCGACTGCAGGTACTGGCGTACCAACGGGGCGAAGCCCAGGCCGGGCTGCGTGCGGGGGTCGAACTTCGGAGCGCCGGTGAACGGGAAGCCGGTGGTGTCCTCGTTCCAGATCTCGGTCACGATTTCGTTTGCGTCGCGCATTTCGAAGTGCACGGCGCGCTCGCGTACCTGGACGATCGTGCGCACACCGACCTTCTGCCAGTCCGCCGCCACCAGCTGGGCCACGTCGGGCCAGTTGGCGAAGGCCGGGACCACCGACAGTTCGATACTGAACGGCTTGCCGTCCTTGTTCAGGCGGAAGCCTTCGGCGTCACGCTGGGTCAGGCCGATGCCGTCCAGCAGCTTGTTGGCTTCATCCGGGTTGAACTCGGTGAACTTCTTGGCGACTTCGTCGCCGGGGTAGTAGGGATGCCAGGGAGCGGGCACCGGCTGGCGGGCTTCGCCCAGGCCCAGGAAGACCGATTCCTTGATCTGGTCGCGGTCGATGGCGTAGGACAGGGCGATGCGGAAGTCGCGGTTCTGCAGCAGTTCGGCAACCACTTCGTCCTTGTTGTAGGTCTGGTTGAACATCACGATCGCGTCAGACCCACCAAAGGTCGGCCAGGTCTTGACCTTGTACTTACCGGCCTGCTCGTTCTCTTTGAAGACCGGGTAGTTGCCCATGATGATGTGGCGTTCCTGCATGTCCAGCTCGCCGGCGATGGCAGCCAGGTTCAGCGCCTGGGCATCCTGGAAGAACTTGAACTGGATCTCATCGATGTAGGGCAGTTGATTGCCCTTCTCGTCCACGCCCACGAAGTACGGGTTGCGCTTCAGCACCAGCACGTCGTCGCTGACGCGGGTGGTGGGCATCCAGGCGGCCATCACCGGGCGATCCGGGTTTTCGGCCGGGTTCTTCTTCATCGCGAACAGTTCGCCCCAGGTCTTGAAGCCGGCTTCGGTGGCCAGTTTGGTCAGGTCATCGACGTTGGCGTAGCTGGCGTGGAACTGCTTCATGTAGGCCGCGGGCAGGAAGACTGCATAGGACTTGTCGCCGCCGTCCTTGTTGGCCAGTTCCATCATCAGGGTGGTGTTCGGCTCGGCATAGGTCCAGGTGATGGTGTAGTCGTCGGTCTTGGCGACCACCGCCGCGCTGCCGTCGGCGTTCTTCATCCACTTCGGCAGGCTGGGGGTCAGGTCGGTGTTCAGCAGGACGTCGTTGTACCAGAACAGGATGTCATCGGCGGTGAAGGGGGTGCCATCCGACCACTTGGCGCCCTGGCGCATGTGCAGCGTCCAGGTGGTGAAGTCCGGGGAGGATTCCCAGGATTCGAGCAGGCGCGGCTGGATCGAGCCGCCGTCCGGAGCGAAACGCACCAGGCCGTCGTAGGTCACGCGCACGTAGTTGTTATAGTCGGACGGGCCAAGGAAGCCGCGGCGCCAGACGCCGCCGTACTGGCCGACGCTCTCGGTGACCGGGATCACCAGCGGGTTCTCGGGCAGGCGCTCTTCGACCGCGGGCAGTTCGCCCTTGTCGACCAGTTCCTTCAGCATCGGAGCTTCGCTGTACTTGGAAGCCGGCTCGGCGGCCGGGGCTTCAGTGGCCGCGGGCGCTTCGGTGGCCGCCGGGGCTTCGGTGGCGACGGGGGCTTCGGTGGCGGCCGGCTGGGCCGGGGCCTCAGTGGCTACCGGCTCGACCGCGGTGGTGGGGGCTGGTGCAGCGGGTGCGCATGCACTAAGCAGCATCGAGAACACCAGGATGAACCCCAACAGGCTGCTGACACGAGAGAGTTTAATCGAGGACATTTTTCTCCTTCTCCAACTGTCGATCGGTTCGCCCGCAGGAGGGGCGAAGGGTGGGAACCTGCAGGCAGCCCAGGCCGCCTGTGCGGCTGGATCGCCTATTCTTGGGTAGTGACTGTATACCAATATATCGCCGGCTGATCTGCCTCCTTTCTCATTTGGCCTCGCTCAAGGAGCGCTCTCACGAACGATCAATTCGGACTGCAGCACCGCCTGATGACAGCCGTCGATGCAGTCGCGCAGCCGTTCCAGCAGCGCTTCCACCGCCCGGGCGCCCAGTTCGTAGCGCGGCACCCGGCAGGTGGTCAACGCTGGGGAGACCAGGCCGGCCAGCGGGATATCGTCGTGTCCGACGATCGCCAGGTCATCCGGCACCCGCCGCTTTAGCTCGGCGCAGGCTTGCAGCGCGCCGACGGCCACCAGGTCGTTGTAACAAAAAAGC
>JBJSYW010000012.1:0-3795 GCA_046089985.1 Chloroflexota bacterium | reverse complement strand
CCTGTTCCAGGCGCTCCAGCTCGCCGGTCACCGCCTGCACCGCCGCGGCTTCGTCGGGGTTGTCCAGGTCGGGGCAGGCGCGCAGCACCAGGTTAGAGATCAGCAGCGTCAGGCAGTCGAGCAGCACGATGCCCTGTGGGGGCGGCCCGCCTTGCAGCGCCTGGCCGACATCGTGGGGCAGCTCGCGAGTCTGCCAGCCGGCCGGGCGGGCCTGCCGGTGGGCGGCGATGCGCTGGGTCATCTCCGGGTCCAGCGCCTGGGCGGTGGCGATATAGGTGACCGGCCCGGGATGCCGGGCGGCCAGCCGCTCGGCGTAGGTCGATTTTCCGCTGCGCGCCCCGCCCAGGATCAGTGTCAGTTTTCCCATAGCATTGCCTCCAGTTTCTGAATGTCCAGCGAGCGTTCCACCGCATCCGCCAGGCGGTCCAGGGCGCGCTGCAGCGTCAGGACCGGGTGATCGCCGGGCATCGACGCAGTCCAGCCCAGGCTCTCCAGCCAGGCGCGGCGAAAGCGGCTGTTTTCAAACAGGCCGTGCAGGTAGCAGCCCCACACCCGGCCATCAGCCGAAGCGGCGCCATCCGGCTCACTGGCCGGTCGAGCGCCGCGCTGGGTGATGCGCAGCCACGGGTTGGGGCTGTGGGTGCGCCCCATGTGGATCTCATAGCCGTGCAGCTGTTGCCCGTCCAGGCTGCCCAGCCAGCCGGGCAGCCCGCCCGTGGGCGAGTTTACCACCGCCCGGGCTTGATGGGTGATTTTCTCGGCCTCGAAGATCGTCTCGACCGGCAGCAGGCCCAGCCCGCTGCCGCCGCCGGCGTCTGATTCGCTGTGCAGCGGGTCCAGCAGGCGCGTGCCCAGCATCTGGTACCCGCCGCAGATGCCCACTACCGCCCCGCCGCGGGCGGCATGCTGCCGGATGGCCGCCGCCAGGCCGCTGCGCTGCAGCCATTCCAGGTCGGCCAGGGTGCTCTTTGTACCGGGCAAGATCACCGCCTGCGGCTGCCCCAGCTCGGCCGGGCGGTCCACATAGCGCACCCGCACCCCCGGGTCGTGCCGGAAGGGGTCAAAATCGTCGAAGTTGGCGATCAGCGGCAGGCGCACCACGGCGATCTCCAGCGCCGGTTGGGCGCTGTCCGCCTGAGCCGGTTGGTCCAGCGCCACGGCGTCCTCTTCGGGCAGCCCCAGGTCTTTCAAGTATGGCACCACGCCCAGCACTGGCACGCCGCCGCGCTGCTCTAAAATCTGCACCCCGTCCTGAAACAGGCTCAGATCGCCGCGGAATTTGTTAATCACCAACCCGCGCACCAGCCGGCGCTCGTCCGGTTCCAGCAGCCACAGCGTGCCGAGCAGTTGGGCGAAGATCCCGCCGCGGTCGATGTCGCCCACCAGCAGCGTAGCGGCCTGGGCATACTGCGCCACGCGCATATTCACCAGGTCGCCGGCTTTCAGGTTCAACTCCACCGGGCTGCCCGCCCCTTCGATGATCACCAGGTCGTACTCGGCGCGCAGCCGGTCCAGCGCGGCGGTGATCACCTGCCACAGTTCGGCGGTGTACTCGTAGTAGCTGCGCGCCGCCAGGGTTTTGAACGGGCGGCCCATCACCACCACCTGGCTGCGGGCGTCGGCCTCCGGCTTGATCAGCACCGGGTTCAGGTCGGCGCTGAACGGCACCCCGGCAGCCAGGGCCTGCAGCGCCTGCGCTCGCCCGATCTCCGAGCCGTCCAGACAGACCGCGGCGTTGTTCGACATGTTCTGCGCCTTGAACGGCGCCACGCGCACTCCGCGGCGGGCGAAGATGCGGCACAGCGCGGCCACGGTCAGGCTCTTGCCGGCCGACGAACTGGCCCCCACCACCATCAGGCAGCGCCCGGTCATTCGATCTCCTGCAGGTGGGCGGTGTCGTTGAAGCGGTTCAGAATCGCCCCCACCGGGTACAGATTCAGCTCGACCATGCCGGTGTTGCTCAGGTTGAACTGCCAGTAGCGCTCGGGGGGCAGACCCAGCGCCTGCACCACCAGCACCGACAGCGGGCCGCCGTGCGCCACCACCAGGGCGGTGCCTGGGATGCGCTTGCGGACGATCTCCTGGTAGAAATCCTCCACCCGGGCGGCGAACTGGGTCAGCGTCTCCCCGCCGGGCGGGGCGATGTGCAGCATGTCGGTTTCCCAGGCAGCCACGCGCTCCGGGTCGCGTGCTTTCATCTCGGCGTAGGTTAGCCCTTCCCACTCGCCAAAGTTCATCTCGCGCAGGCGTGGTTCCAGCGCCGGCGCGGGCAGGCCGGGCTGACCTTCCAGCAGATCGGCATGGATGGCGGCAGCGGTGGCTCGGGCGCGGCCCAGGTCGCTGGTGAAGAGCTGCAGCTCAGGCCGTCCGTCCGGCGCGCCGTCCAGCGGGCGGGCGATGGCCTGGGCCATCGCGCCGGCTTCCTGGATCAGGCGCTGAGCGATGGCGCGCGCGGCCGCGGCCGCCTGGCGCACGCCCAGGGCGTTGAGCGGGATATCCAGCTGGCCCATAATGCGCCCTTCGACATTCCAATCGGTCTGCCCGTGGCGGACCAGCAGCAAACGGGTGTGCATCGGTTATCTCCTCCATTCCTGACTGATCTGCCGCAGGGCAGCCAGCAGGCGATCGTTTTGCTCGGGCAGGCGGGCGGCAATGCGCACGTACTCCGGCAGGCCGAAGGAGGCGCAGTCGCGCACCAGCAGCCCCTGCCGGCGCAGAGCGGCGCGCAAGGCGCGCCCATCGCCGCAGTTGAGCAGGAAAAAGTTGGTCTCGCCGCCGGTCAGCGGCCAGCCCAGCCCGGCCAAACCGGCCTGCAGCCGGCGAGTTTCGCGGTGCAGGCGCTCCAACCCGGCGCTGACATGCGCTAAACCGGCCAATGCGGCCAGCCCGGCGGCCTGGGCCGGCTCGCTGACCGACCAGGGCGGCTGGACGCGGCGTAGCGCTTCGATCAGCACCGGTGGGCCGGCGGCAAAGCCCAGGCGCAGCCCGGTCAGGGCGAAGTCCTTGGTCATCGAGCGCAGCGCCAGCAGGTTTGGGCGGCGGTAATCCAGCGCCGAGCCAACCCGGCCGAGGGTGAAAGCCAGGTAGGCCTCGTCGACCACGAACAGCGTCTGAGGGTAGGCGGCGGCCCAGGCGGCGATCTGCGCCGCCGGCAGGGATTGGGCAGTGGGGTTGTTCGGGTTGCAGATGAACACCAGCCGGTAAGGCGCAGCCCCCAGCCAGCCCTCCACGGCGGCCGGGTCCAGTACAAACCCGGCCTGCGGGTCTGCCCGGCGCTCGTCGACTGCCGCGCCCATCAGGCGGGCGGCCCGGGCGTACTCGCCGAAGGTGGGGCCGAGCACCAGCACGTGCTGCCCGGGCTCCAAATAGGCCAGCCCGACCAGCTGGATCAGCTCGGCGGCGCCGCTGCCCGGCAGGATGCACTCGGCCGGCAGGTTTAGCCAGGCCGACAGCGCCCGGCGCAGCCCCAGCGTTTCCCGATCCGGGTAGCGGTCGATCACCACCGCAGCCAGCGCGGTGCGCACGCCGGGCGGCGGGCCGTAGGGGTTGGTGTTGGCGCTGAAGTCGACCACCTGATCGGGCTGCAGGCCGAACTGCTCCAGCTCGCTGAAGTCCAGCGCGCCGTGCGCCACGCTGGGCAGGGCCTGGACGGCCGGGCGCGGCGCCGGGCAGCCGGCTTGGGGAAAATCGCCCGGGTTCATTGGCGCTTGCTCTCGGGGCAGGCTGCCGCGCGCCGGGCCGCGGCCCTACCGGCGGCGAACGTGGAGGCAGCGGTGGCGGCCCCGGCGGCGACCA
>JBJSYW010000011.1:0-9828 GCA_046089985.1 Chloroflexota bacterium | reverse complement strand
TCTACCCGCTGGCGATCTACCTGGATGACCGGGAAACCACCTTCCGGCGTGAGTTCTTCTATGACACGCCGAACCGGCTGGAGCGCTTCCTGCCGGATGCGAGCGCCTGGGAGAGCTGCCTGCGCCTGATCGACGTGCGCGATTACAACCCGCGCGGGCGCCTGGAACTGGTGATGGATGACGAAGCCGGGCGCTCGGTCGCTTATGTTGAAATTGAAAAGGATGAGAAGTCGAACTTATGAAGCGTTTCATGGCCGTAGCCGGGAACATCGGCGCCGGTAAATCCACCCTGGTGAAAATGCTGGCTGGTCGGTTGGGCTGGGCGCCGTTTTACGAGCCGGTGACGGATAACCCCTACCTGGCGGATTTTTATAAAGATATGCGCGCCTGGGCCTTTCACTCGCAGATCTTTTTCCTGACCCGCCGGCTGCGCATCCACCGCAACCTGATCGATCATCCCAACTCGGCGATCCAGGACCGCAGCGTATATGAAGACGCCGAGATCTTCGCCTGCAACCTGTACCGTCAGGGCCAGATTGGCGAGCGTGATTACACCTCCTATCGTGAGCTGTACGAGGTGTTGAGCGAATTCCTGCCCCCACCCGACCTGGTGATCTACCTGCGCGCCTCGGTGCCCACGCTGGTGGATCGCATCCGCCAGCGCGACCGCGATTACGAGCGGCAGATCGCCCCGGAGTACCTGGGGCAGTTGAACGACCTGTATGAAGAGTGGATTGCCCATTTCCGGCTCTGCCCGGTGCTGACCGTGCCGGCGGACGATCTGAACTTTGTCGCCAACCCGGGCCACCTGGACCTGATCGTGCGCAAGATCGAAGAAAAGCTGATGGGCAAAGAAGAGGTCGTGTTTGAACCGGAGGAGGTTCACAATGGAAGGTGGCGAGGTCCGTCTTGAGGCAGCCTGCCTGACTGACACCGGAATGCTGCGTGAGGAGAACGAAGACAGCGCCTGGGCGCAGCTGTACACCCCGGCAGAGCGCGACCCGCTGGGCCTGTTTATCGTGTGCGATGGCATGGGCGGGCACATGGGCGGCAAGTATGCCAGCTATTGGGCGGTGGAGGCGATCAAGCAGGAGTTTGCCGAACTGTTTGTGGCCAAAGACCCGCGCGCCACGCTGATCCTGAGCAGCGAAGACATCAAGCGGGCGCAGGCCGGCCTGTTGGTGACGCCCCAGCCGCCGCCGGCGCCGGACCTGGAGCAGCTGACCCAGAGCGCAGTGCAGAAGGCCAATCACGTGGTGCACCAGTACGCCCAGCATAAGCCCGCCACTGCAGCCAACGCCGGCACCACGGTGACGATGGCGGTGGTGAGCGGCGCCCAGGCGGTCATCGCCAACGCCGGCGACAGCCGCACCTACCTGCTGCGCAACCATGAGCTGCGCCAGCTGAGCCGCGATCATTCGCTGGTGGCGCACCTGGTGGCTGAAGGTGTGATCCTGCCCACCGATTTATACACCCACCCGCAGCGCAATGTGATCTACCGCTACCTGGGCGAGCAGGGCGATGTCCTGCCGGACCTGTACCGCCAGGAACTGCAGCCGGGGGATTACCTGCTGCTGTGCTCCGACGGGCTGTGGGAGATGCTGCGCAGCGAAGAGCAGACGGTCTACCTGGTTGAATCGGCGCCCGACCTGCCAGCGGCCTGCCAGGCGCTGGTCGATGCGGCCAACAAGGCCGGCGGGGAAGACAACATCAGCGTTGTGATTGTCAAAGTGTCCTGATCCATTGGGAGGATTGTGCCCGAACCGATAACAACCCCCGCCATTCAACTGCGCGCCGCCTGCCACCGCACGGTGATCCCGGCCGGCGAACAGGCGCAGGTGATCTACTTCCTGGCCGAAGTGCTGCCCGATCCATCCCTGGCGCGGGCGCCGGCCAACCTGGCCCTGGTGCTGGACCGCAGCGGGATCATGCTGGAGGAGAGCCTGCCGGGCATCAAGCAGGCGCTGCGCGACCTGGTAGAGCAGCTGCAGCCGCAGGATGCCCTATCGGTGGTGACCGCGGATGGAGAAGTGATCATCCCCGCCCAGCCGGCCCGGGACCGGGCGGCGCTGAACCGGCTGATCGATCGCCTGGCGGCGCAGAACGCCGAGCGCAGCTGCGCCGGGCTGGCCGAGGGCCTGCGCCAGGCGGCTGCGGGCGCTTTACCCGAGCGGGTAAGCCGGTTGGTTTATCTGCTGGGCGGCGAGACCAGCGGCGCGCCGCAGGAGTTTGAAGCGCTGGCCGGCCAGGCTGCCCAGGCCGGCTTGCCACTGGTGGCGATCGGGGTGGGCAGTGCGTGGAGCGAAACGCTGCTGTCTGGCCTGGCCGACCGCAGCCTGGGCTGCCCGCCCGGCGCGGGGCTGGGGACCGTGGAGCATGTGCGCCAGCCGGAGGATATCGCCGAGGCGGCGCGGGATGTGTATGACCTGCTGTTTGTCAAAGCCCGCCGGCTGGAGCTGACCCTTCACCTGGCCCGCGGCCTGTCGGTGCGCAGCCTGCGGCAGGTATCCCCGCTGATCCGCGACCTGGAGCCGGCGGTGCAGCGTGGGGCCGGGATGACGGCGCCGGTGGGCGATCTGCCGCACTGCGGGCTGGCCTTCCTGGCAGAAGTGTTAGCGCCGCCGCGCGCGCCAGGCCCGGCGCGCCTGGTGCAGCTGGAAGCGAGCTGCCGGCTGCCGGATGGCGAGGCGCAGCGGGTGACCAGCGACCTGGTGGTGACCTTCGCGCCTGAAACCGGCGGCACCAACCCGCTGGATTCGACTGTGATGGATTACGTCGAAGCGGCCCAGGCCTGGAGCCTGAACCTGCAGGCGATCCGCGAGCTGGACGCCGGCAGCCGGCAGGCGGCGGCCCAAAAGCTGCGCCAGGCGGCGGCGATCCTGATCTCTCAGGGGCGGCATGCGCTGGCCGACCGGATCCGCGGCGAAGCCGATTACAACATCCGCCAGTACGGGCAGGTGTCGAACGAGGGCCGCAAGCTGATCCTGTACGGCTGCCAGCACCCGGTGCGTTCGTTGGCGGCCGGAGAATAACGCGTAAAACTAAGGTAAAATTGACCTGCCGCCAGCATTACTGCAGCCGGGCGGCTGAGGCCGTTATGACATTGAAGCCGGGCGAAATCATCCATCAGCGCTATCGCGTGATCAAGCAGCTGGGACAGGGTGGTTTTGGCGCGGTTTACCGGGCCGAAGACCTGAGCCTGAAGACCCCCTGCGCGTTGAAGGAAAACCTGGATTATTGGGATGAAGCCCAGCGCCAGTTTGCCCGTGAGGCGCACATCCTGGCTGGGCTGCGGCACCCCAATCTGCCGCGGGTGATCGATTATTTTATCCTGCCGGGACAGGGGCAGTACCTGGTGATGGACTTTGTCGAGGGCAGCGACCTGCAGCAGGTGATCGATAGTACCCGCAAGCCGCTGTTCGAGCGGCATGCCCTGCGCATTATTGACCAGATTTGCGAGGCGCTGGCTTACCTGCACGGGCAGCGACCGGCGGTGGTGCACCGCGACATCAAGCCGGCCAATATCCGCCTGACCCCAACCGGGTCGGCAATGCTGGTCGATTTTGGGGTGGCCAAGTTCTACACCCCGCATGTGCAGACCACGATCGGCGCGCGGGCGGTGACCCCCGGATATTCCCCGATCGAGCAGTATGGGCAGGGCAGCACCGACAGCCGGGCGGATATTTATGCCCTGGGCGCTACGCTATATACACTGCTGACCGGCGTTCGCCCGGTGGAGAGCATCGAGCGGGCTACCGGGGCCGAACTGCCGCCACCGCGCCGTCTGAACCCCGAGATCAGCGTGGAGGTGGAGAACGCGGTCTTGAGGGCAATGGCGCAGCTGGCGGCGAACCGCTACCAGGGCATCGCTGAGCTGCGCGCAGCGCTGCAGTCTGCGGCGGTCTTCAGCAGTGCGGTCAGCCGCCGGCTGCCGGCTGCGCCGCTGCCCGGCGCTGCGCCGGGGACGGGGGGGCTGCCGGTGGGCGGCGCACAAGCGGGCCGCCCGTTGGCGGCTGCAGGGGCCGCGGGCGGGCCGCTGTCTGCGCCGCGGCCGGAGCGGCGGCAAGAGCAGCTGCCGCTCTCGACGCCGGTCTCGCGCCCGGTCATCACCAAGCCGGTGCCGCCGTCGTATAAAACGTCGGTGCGCATGGAGTATGTGGAGGTGCCGGCGGGCGAGTTCCTGTTTGGAACGGAGAAGCAGCGTATCGAACTGCCGGCTTTCAAGATCGGGCGTTTCCCGGTCACCAACCAGCAGTATAAACTGTTCCTGCTTTCGAACCCTCAGGTGGCTGCACCGCTGGGGTGGAAGGAGCGCGATTTCCCGGTCAGCAAGGCGCGCCACCCGGTCGCCGGGGTGAGCTATCACGAAGCGCTGGCTTTCTGCCGCTGGATCGGCGGCCGGCTGCCGGTGGTGGATGAGTGGGAGAAGGCGGCGCGCGGCGTCGATGGGCGGGCCTACCCGTGGGGGGCCGATTGGCTGAACGGCCGCTACTGCAACAACTGGGACGCGCATATCGACGCCACCACCCCGGTCGACCGCTACCCGGAAGGGGCCAGCCCGTACGGAGCGCTGGATATGGTGGGCAATGTCTGGGAATGGACCGCCAGCGAGTATCAGTCGCCGCTGCTGCATGTAGTGCGCGGCGGCAGTTACAAGAGCTTTAGCCCGCTGGGGGTGCTGGTGACCCAGCACAACTACCTGACGCTGGACGACCGGCGCGAAGACACCGGCTTCCGCTGCGCGCTGTCGGTCTGATCGAGCGGGCTAGGCGGGCGGCTTGCGCCGGCGGAGCAGCGGCAGGCGCAGCCCGGCGGGCTTTTTGAAGGGCCAGCGCAGCGCCGGCAGGCGGCGACCGGCAAACCACCCGCGGCCGCCGGACGAAGCCGCGCTGCCCGGCTGGGCTGCGCGGCCCGGCGCGCCGTCCGGCGCAGTGAGCGGTGGTTCCGGTAAAGCCTTGGGGGCGGGGCGCACGAACAGGCGCGCCACGCGCCGCCCCTGGCCCAGAGCTGTCAGATAGAACTCGCGCATCTGCTGGCGCGAGACATGCCGGCCGGTCAGGTACCACTGCAGCACGGCGCTGCCCACGGCATAGGTGCCGGCATAGGCCACCCCGGTCTTGGGCAGCAGCCCCACCACCGGGATCAGACCGACCAGGGTGCGAGCGATCTGGCGCAGCAGGAAGCCGCTGCCCAGCACCCCGCCGAACTCGGCCACGTAATCTTGCCAGCGGGTAGAATAGCCGAATGCCAGGCCAAGCTTATACACCAGGAAGAGCTGGTTTTTGGCAAGCAGCAGCGAATCGGCCACCACGATCGGGGCATCGGCGATGGCAAAGGTTTCGGCCAGGCCGGTTGAGAAGGCATAGGCGGCATTGGAGAAGCTGGTGTCGGCGATCAGGCTGCGGGCCAGCGGCACGCGGAAGAGTGGAAACGCGCGCCCCAGGCCGAGCAGGTGGTCGGGCAGCAGCTCGATCACGGCCGGGGCGAACTTTTCGGTCAGGAAGAGGGTGTCATTAACATCACCCCAGACCACGCCGCGCCGCCGGCGGCCTTTTTCGGCCGGCGGCTTCCCGGCGGATGCCGGTGAGCTGGCAGGGTCGGATGGCGCGGCGGAGGCCGGCTCGCCGGCTGCGGGGCCGGCTTCGCCCGGGGGCCGCCCGGGGGCGGCAGGGGCGGGGTCTGCGCCGCCGGGGAGGGGATGTTCTGCACCGGCGGCCGGCGCTGCGGACTGCGGTGCTGCCGGCGCCGCCTGGGCTGCCGGCGCCGCCGGTGGGACAGGTTGGGGCGCAAGCGGAGCCGCGCCGGCAGGCAGCGCCGGGGCGGGCGGTTGGTTGATAAACACCAGCACACGCTTCCCGGCCGCGTTCCACTCCTGGACCAGCGCCTGCTCGCGAGTTGAGTCGCCCTGGCGGCTGTCCATCATCAGGATCACCAGGTCGGCCGGGCTTGCCTGGACGGTCTGGTCCAGGTCGAGGATGCGCACCGGTGTATCGGTTTCCTGGCCCGGGCGGGCAGGGTCACGGCGCATCTGCCCGGCCAGGGCATGCCGGCCTGAGCCGGGCGCGCCGACCAGGGCGACGCGCACCCCTCGCAGGGCCTGCTCGCGCAGCGGGCGCAGGTCGGCCTCCTTGATGGCGTCCCACATGTTTATGACGGGCGAGAATTTGCCGGTAATTGATCCCATAACCTCACACTCCCCATCCCGGCCAGCACGCCGGTCAGGTCGATCCCCACGTCAAACAGGCTGGCGGGCAGCGCGGCCGCTCTCCAGGGGGCAATCCCCTGGCTGGTCCACTGCAGGGTTTCTTGAGCGGCGCCCACCGCCAGGGCGCAGGCTGCGCCAAGCAGCAGGGCCTGGCGGGCGGGCCGGTCTTTGAACCCGCGCGCCAGCAGTATCCCCAGCACCGCATACAGCAGCAGGTGCATGGCAATGTGCATCCATTCCGGCCGGAAGAGCCAGTTAAATATCCCCCGGTAGGCGGCTGAGTAGCGCCCCAGCCAGGCGGCCGGGAACAGAATCCCGGCCAGCCACAGACCAAAGACCAGCACGCGCTTGCGCATGCCGGTTATTATACTCAATGCTCGGCAGAGCGCGCCACCCCGCGCGGGGCCAACTCTCCCCGCCGGGGCTGGATCGCCCGCAGTGCATACACCAGCAGTACGGCCAGCATCAGGCTGCCGAGCCGGAAAGGCCACGACGGCCCGAGCACCTGGAAGATCAGCCCGCCGATCAGCGGGTGCGCCAGGCTGGAGACTGTGGGACAGACGCCCTTCAAAAGTAGCTGTCGGTGCGCCCTTCCGGGATGCTGCCCACATCGTAGGGGGTGGTCTGGTAGACGTAGTAGTTCAGCCAGTTGCTGTAGAGCAGGTTGGCGTGGCCGCGCCAGCGCACCTGCGGGTCGCGGCTTGGGTCGTCGGCGGGGTAGTAATTGGCCGGAACGTCGATCGGCAGACCTTTGGAAACGTCGCGGTCGTACTCTTTCTTGAGCGTGTGCGGGTCGTATTCGGAGTGCCCGGTGACGTAGATATCGCGGCCGTTTTGCGATGCGACGATATACACCCCGGCTTCATCCGATTCGGCCAGGATCTTCAGCTCCGGCACGCAGGCGATGTCCTCGCGCCGCACCTCGGTGTGGCGCGAGTGCGGGGCCAGGAACAGGTCGTCGAAACCGCGCAGCAGCTTCTCGTACTTTACCTTGACGGCGTGGTTGAATACGCCGAACATTTTGCGCGGCAGCGGGTACTTGGGGATGCCGTACCTGTTGTATAGGCCGGCCTGCGCGCCCCAGCAGATGTGGAAGGTGGAGGTGACGTGGGTCTCCTTCCACTTCAGGATCTCCTGCAGCTCGGCCCAGTATTCGACCTCTTCAAACGGCAGCTGCTCCACCGGCGCGCCGGTGATGATCAGCCCGTCATACTTCTGACCCTTGATCTCGTCAAAGGTCACGTAGTGCTCCATCAGGTGATCCTGTGAGACATTGCGCGACTCATAGCTGGCGGTGTGCAGCAGGTCCACTTCTACCTGCAGCGGGGTGTTGCCGAGCAGGCGCAGCAGTTGGGTCTCGGTCTCCACCTTGGTGGGCATCAGGTTCAGGATAGCCAGGCGCAGCGGGCGGATATCCTGGTGGTCGGCGCGCTGCTCGCCCATCACGAAGATGTTCTCGTTCTGCAGGATATCCCGCGCCGGCAGGGTTTCAGGGATTTTGACTGGCATGTTTACCTCCCCGGGCGATCAGGCGGCGTGCAGGGCCTGGTCCAGGTCCCACAGGATGTCTTCGATATCTTCCAGGCCGATGCTCAGGCGGATGAAATCGGGTGAAACGCCGGCGCTTTCCTGCTGTTCGGCGTTCAACTGGCTGTGGGTGGTGCTGGCGGGATGGATCGCCAGGCTCTTGGCGTCGCCCACGTTGGCCAGGTGGCTGAACAGCTTTAGGCTTTCAATGAAGCGTTTGCCGGCCGGCACGCCGCCCTTGATCCCAAAGCCCAGGATTGCCCCGGGGCCTTTGGGCAGGTACTGGCGGGCGCGGGCATAATCGGGGTGGCTGGGCAGGCCGGGATAAATGACCCACGCCACGCACTCGTGGGCTTCCAGGAACTCGGCCACCTTCTGGGCATTCTGCACGTGGCGGTCCATGCGCAGGCTGAGGGTTTCCAGCCCCTGGGCCAACAACCAGGAATTGATCGGCGCCTGGGAAGCGCCGATATCGCGCAGCACCTGGACGCGAGCTTTGAGGACGAAGGCCGGCGCGCCCAGGCTGGCGTAGACCAGGCCGTGATAGCTTTCATCGGGTTGGTTGAAGTTCGGGAAGCGTGGGTTGCCAGCCCACTGGAACTTGCCGCCGTCGACGATCGCCCCACCGATCGTTGTGCCGTGCCCGCCGATGAATTTGGTGGCCGAATGGGTGACAATATCGGCGCCCAGTTCGAGCGGGCGGCACAGGTAGGGCGTCGCAAAGGTGTTGTCGATCATCAGCGGGATGCCGGACTCTTTGGCGATCGCGGACACCTCGGCAAACGGGAAGACGTTGATGCGCGGGTTGCCGAGCGTTTCACCGTACAGGATCTTGGTGTTGGGGCGGATCGCCCGGCGGAAGTTTTCCGGGTCGGATGGGTCGACGAAGGTCACGTCGATGCCCAGGCGCGGGAAAGTGTAGGCGAACTGGTTGTAGGTGCCGCCGTACAGCGTGCTGGCCGAGACGATGTGGTCGCCGGCCTGGCAGATGGTCAGGATAGCCATCGTCTGCGCCGCGTGGCCCGAACTGGCAGCCAGCGCGCCGATCCCGCCCTCCAGGTCAGCCAGGCGCTGTTCGAAGACATCCGTGGTGGGGTTCATGATGCGGGTGTAGATGTTGCCGAACTCCTGCAGGGCGAACAGGCGGGCGGCGTGGTCGGTGTCTTTGAACTGGTAGGCGACGGTCTGGTAGATTGGCACGGCGCGCGCGCCGGTGGTGGGGTCGGGGGTCTGCCCGGAATGAAGCTGGCGGGTGGTGAAGCCGAATTGGCGGGTGGTCATGGTTACGATCTCCTATGTGCAAACGCGTCGAATCAGCCCGGTGTGACCCGGGAAGGATGGGTGGATTTTCCTCAGGGAAAATAAAAAAAACCTCTTCGTTATTAGCTGAAAGAAGAGGTCCAAAACCTGTTGGCTGGCGCTCTCATCTTCCAGAGTCTTTCTCTGCCGGAATTGGCACCTGTTCTTGCGGCGCTGCCGCTCACTGGTTGCCGAGGCTTCATCGGGCCGGTCCCTCCGCCTCTCTGGATAAGAGTAATTCGATATGAAATTTCCGCATTTATATCACGCACCCCGGGGGATGTCAAGCCCTTGACTTTTCTTCCTGGCCTTGTTACTATGGATTGGCAGGCCGGGGAACGGCGCTGGTGAGCGCATGAGCGGTGGCGCGCCGCGTCCGGTCTGCCTTGGGCGGACGGTTATCTAAAAGGAGTGCTTTATGATCGATATCCCGAAACTGAGTGAAGCCAGCTTCCAGCGCGATGTGCTTGAATCTACCATGCCGGTGCTGGTTGATTTCACGGCGGTGTGGTGCCAGCCGTGTAAAATGCTGGATCCTATCGTGCGCCAGCTGGCCGAGGAATGGCAGGGCAAGCTGCGCGTGGTCAAGCTGGATGTGGATGATAACCCAGACCTGGCTACCGATTACACCGTGATGGGCGTGCCGACGCTGATCCTGTTCAAGGGTGGGCAGCCGGTGGAACGGGTGACCGGGTTCCAGCCTAAGGACCGCCTCAAAAAGAAATTTGCCGCGCATCTGAACTGAACGGCAGGATAATCGCACCGCGCAAGGCGGGCCGGCTGGGGATTTCCCCAGC
>JBJSYW010000010.1:0-5626 GCA_046089985.1 Chloroflexota bacterium | reverse complement strand
CACGCGATCCAGTGGCGAGCGGCTCGCCAGGCGCGCCTCCAGGCGCTCGGTCTGCCAGCGGCGGGTGTTTAGCAGGCCGCCCCCAGCGCGCAGCAGGCGCGCCTGGCTCTCTTGCAGCGCGTCTTGTAGATCGCCCCGGTTGGGCACGGCCTGCTCGGCGGCGGCGGTGGGGGTGGGGGCGCGCAGGTCGCCGGCGAAATCGACCAGCGTAAAATCGGTCTCGTGGCCCACGCCGGTGATCACCGGGGCGGCCGAGGCGACCACTGCCCGCACAACGCTTTCATTATTGAAGGCCCACAGGTCTTCGATCGAGCCGCCGCCGCGCGCCAGCAGGATCACATCCGGCTGGGCGGCGCGATTCAGCGCCTGCAGTGCGGCCACGATCCCGGGTGGGGCTTCGTCGCCCTGCACGGCGGTGGGGGCCAGCACCACTTCAGCCAGCGGGTAGCGCCGGCGCAGGGTGTTCAGGATGTCGCGCAGGGCAGCCCCGCTGGGCGAGGTGACCACGCCGATGCGCTTCGGCCAGCGGGGCAGCGGGCGCTTGCGGGCTGCATCGAACAGACCTTCCGCTTCCAGGCGCGCCTTCAGGCGCAGGAACTCCTGGTAGCGTGCTCCTTCGCCGGCGGGGCGCAGCAGGTCGGCGTACAACTGGTACTGCCCGGTAGCCTCATAGATGTTCAGGCTGCCGTGCACCTCGATCGCCTGCCCGTCACGTGGCAGGAAGGACTGGCGGTGGACCGACGAGCGCCACATCACTACCTTCAGCGCGCTGGCGCTGTCTTTGATGGTGAAGTACAGGTGCCCGGAGGCCGGGCGCGATAGATTGGAGACCTCGCCCTGCACCCACAGGTCTTGCAGCGCTTCATCGCTCTCCAACAGCACGCGCAGGTAGCGGGTCAGGTCGGTGATCGTCCACATGGGTGTGGCGGAAAATAGCGGAAGCTGTGTCATAGGATCGTAACAGACAAGGATACCCGGAATTGATACGCCTGTCAACATAAATAGCTCCTTCCCTTGCGCAAAGTTCTTTGCTACAATACCACGCGTGGAATATCTCTGGTCACCCTGGCGCATGGAATACATCTTGAACGAAAAACGCAAAGATTGTGTCTTTTGCACGGCCCTGGAGAGCAGCCATGACTCTGAGAACCTGGTGGTGGCCCGCGGCCGGCTGAATTTCGTGATCCTGAACCGCTATCCTTACAGCAGCGGGCACTTGATGGTGGTGCCGATGGCGCATATCGGCGCGCTGGAGGAGCTGGACGCTGAGACGCGCGGAGAGATGATGGAACTGGCCTCGCATGCGCTGCACGTGCTGCGCGAGGAATACCGCCCGCACGGCTTCAACCTGGGAATCAATGAGGGCAGCGCGGCCGGGGCCGGCATCCATGAGCACCTGCATCTGCACGTCGTGCCGCGCTGGAACGGCGACACGAATTTTATGTCCTCTCTGGCGGGAACGCGCGTGCTGCCTGAGCCGCTCGAAGACACCCTGCAGCGCCTGGCGCGGCGCTGGAACTTGTAGGGCCGCCCGCGCGTATTCCACAATACCGCCTGCAATCCGACTGCCCTGAGGGGGGAAGTAAGCGCCGGAGGAGCCCATCCGCCGGCGCACAGACAGCTAAAGGAGGCTTCCTATGCAGAATGGCAAGCATCAGCCGGTGATCCTGAGCGCCGTCCGCACGCCGATCGGGCGTTTTCAGGGCGGCCTGGCCGCGCTGCCCGCGCCGCGCCTGGGCGCGCTGGCGGTGCGCGCCGCAGTGGCGCGCGCCGGGCTGCCCGATCCGGCGCAGATCGAAGAAGCGCTGATGGGCTGCGTCGTTTCGGCCGGCGCCGGGCAGGCCCCTGCGCGCCAGGCGGCGATCTTCGCCGGGCTGCCGGATGGGGTTGGGGCGACCACGCTGAACAAGGTGTGCGGTTCGGGGCTGAAAGCGGTGATGCTGGCGGCCCAGGCGGTGCGGGCCGGCGACGGTGAGTTGTACGTGGCGGGCGGGATGGAAAGCATGAGCCGCGCCCCGTACCTGGTGGACGGTCGCACCGGTGGGCTGCGCTACGGTCACGCCCAGCTGACCGATGCGCTGCTGCACGACGGGCTGTGGGACCCGTTTGAGAATTGGGGTATGGGCGATGCGGCCGAATTTATCGCCGACGTGTACGGGGTGGAGCGGGCGGCGATGGACGAGTATGCCCTGCGCAGCCATCACAAGGCGCTGGCGGCGATCGATGCGGGCTGCTTCAAGGAGGAGATCGTGCCGGTGGAGCTGCCAGGCAAGAAGGGCAGCCTGACGGTGGTGGACACCGACGAAGGGCCGCGCCGTGAGACCAGCCTGGATGCGCTGGCGGCGCTGAAGCCGGCCTTTAAGAAGGATGGCAAGGTGACCGCCGGCAACGCCCCTGGGCTGAACGACGGGGCGGCGGCGCTGGTGATCGCCAGCCTGGCAAAGGCCGAAGCGCTGGGTATCGCCCCGCTGGCGCGCATTGTCGGTTATGCCCAGGCGGCCGAGCCGCCCAAGTATCTGTTCAATGCCCCGGCCAAGGCGCTGCCGCGCCTGCTGGATAAAATTGGCTGGACGCTGGCAGACGCCGACCTGATCGAGCTGAACGAGGCCTTTGCGGCGCAGGTGCTGGCTAACGGGCGGGCGTTGAGCGAACTGGGCTGGAATTGGGAGCGGGTCAATGTCAACGGTGGGGCGATCGCCCTGGGCCACCCGATCGGGGCCAGCGGGGCGCGCATCCTGACCACGCTGTTGTATGCCCTGCGCCAGCGCGGGCTGAAGCGCGGCATCGCCTCGCTGTGCCTGGGCGGCGCCGAAGCCGTGGCGCTGGCCGTCGAACTGATGTAGCTGCGGCGTGCGCCGTGCAGCGCGAGCGGATCAACTGCTGCCCAGGATCAGGGCCAGCGACTGCCGCAGGGCAGCCGGGCTGCGGCGCGGGTCGTCCACGCCCGGGTACAGCTCCCAGCGCTCGCAGTGTTCGATCCAGGCGCCGGGGGCCAGAGTGACCAGAGGGCCAAGCGTCTACAGTTCGAGCATGTCGAAGCGGGTGAAGACCTCCAGGTTGCAGCCGCGGTCGGGGTAGATCGGCGCGCCGCCGGGCAGCGTGTTCGCGCCGGGCGCGCCGTCCGGTAGGACGCGCTTGACGAACAGTTGACCGGCGCAGTAGTAACCGGCCGCGCCCAGCGGGTGATAGACGCCGACCTTGGTGGGCTGCTGCTCGGTAGTCTGGTCCACCAGCAGCGCCTGGCGCGCGAACCGCAGGCGCGGGTCGGCCAGGTCGGTATAGGGCCACAGCGCCAGCTGGGTGACGGGCAGCAGACCGTCGCCGCCCGGCAGTGGCAGGACCGCCGTCCCGCCCAGGCGCACCTGGGTGATGGCCCAGGCCGCCAGTTCCACCGTCCAGGCGCCGGTGTTCGCCAGGCGGTGGACCAGCGTGGCGGCGGGCCGGGCTTCGTCTAGCCAGACCTGCAGCGATTTCTGTATTCCGGTTCCCGGCTCCACCGGCTGCACCAGGTGCAGCCGCCCATCCTGCTCGAACCAGTCTAACGGATCGTTATCCGGGGAGTAGCTGCGCGGGCGGGCCTCCGGCGCATGCCACAGGCGGTGCCCACCGTAGGGCAGCCAGTCCGCGCCGCCGGCTCGCCCGGCGGTTTCGGGGAAGATGTGCAGCAGGTTATCCGCGCCGGGCAGCGCAAAGTGCAGCAGGCGCGGCCCAAATGCGCCGGCGGCGATCAGCTCGACCTGCCGGTTGGCCAGCCGCAAGCAGCCGGGCCAGCCGTGGAAGGAGATGGTTTCGGTGTGCATAACCGCCGGGCCGGCTCAGCGGGTGAAGAAGCCCACCCCCAGGATGCCCGGCCCGCCGTGGGTGACGATCGCCGGCGGCATATGGAACACCGGCACATCCGGCTGTCCGACGATCTGGCCCAGCTGGGCGGCGATCTCGTGGGCTTCCGGCTTATTGCCGGCCTCCAGCACGGTGACGTAGGCGTTTCCGTCCTGGGGGGCCTGCTCGCATACCAGTTCGATCAGGCGGTTGACTGCCCGCTTGTGGGTGCGCTCGCGCTCATACTGGTCAACCTTGCCATTGTGTATCCGCAGGATAGGTTTGATCTGCAGCACGCTGCCCAGCAGGGCGGCGGCATTGCCGATGCGCCCGCCGCGCTGCAGGTATTCCAGCGTATCGACCATGAAATAGACCCGGCAGCGCCGGCTCAAGTCCATCAGGCGGTCGATGATCGTGTCTGCGCTCTCTCCGGCCTCGGCCCAGCCGGCTGCCAACTTCACCATCGTGCCCAGCGGGCTGGTGATGACGCGCGTATCCAGGATGCGGATATCCAGGCCGGGGAAATCCATCGCCGCCACGGTGGCAGAGCGCACCGTGCCGCTCACCTCGCTGGAGGGGTGGATGCACAGGATCGTCTCGCCCAACGGGGCCAGGCGGGCAAACTGCTCGGCGAACAGCTCGGGCGGCGGGGCGGCGGTCTTGGGCAGCTCTTTGGCGCTCTGCAGGCGGGCCATAAACCCGGGAATATCCAGGTTGACCCCCTCCAGGTATGACTCGGTGCCAAAGTTGATCACCTGCGGGATGATCGGGATATCATGCTGCCGGGAGAACTCACTGTCCAGGCAAGAGGTGGTGTCTGCGATTATTTTTACCATGTGGTTGGTTCCTGCGCTTGAACTCCAGTGTAATAGATGGCCGCGAACAGCGGTCCACCGGTGAGGTAAAGCCAGAAGGCCATTGCCCCGGCTGCCAGCGGCAGCAGCGCACACAGCACGATGGTCATGTACATGATGACGAACAACAAGTAAAACAGGCCGATCAGCCCGAAGACCAGCACCCAGCCGAGCAAATAGTCGCCCTTGACCCGGCGCAGCACTGCGCTCCATTGGCGCACTCGGAAGGCGCTGGAGACCTGCCCGGTGGCGGCGGCGTGAGCCGCAGCGATCGGCAGCGGAACCCCGCCCAGGAACGACAGCAGCATCCCGCCGATATAGCTGAGCAGCATCACGCCCACCGCCAGCATCATCAGGATGCCCATCGCGGTGGAGGCGTCGCTGCCTTCACCGGCGGCGGCGACCCCAAACACGGCGATGAAATACGCCGCCATCCCGCCGATCATCACCAGGCTGCCGGGCAGCAGGTAGGCCATGCCGATCACGATCAACTTCAACCCATCCAGGAACAGCCCGCCCCAGTCCTCCCAGGGTGGCATGCTGGGCGCTTCACCGCGAGCGGTGCGCTGCATGATGCGGTAGATGTAGCCCAGGGCGGGCAGCATCGGTACCAGCGGGATAATTGAACCGGCGATCATCAAGGCCATGCCGATCAGGAATCGGTTGGTGCTCTGGCGGTCTTGAAAAGGGAAGGTGAAAAACTGCTTAATCGAACTGAGATCTACGCTAAACGTACTCATCCGGGCTCCTTAAATTTGGATGAGTATACCATTAAATTTTCTGGAGCCGGGCTATTTTTCGCTCCACGCCTGAGCAGCCAGCACAGCCGCGTAAGCGTCCAACACACCGTACCACATTACATGAAACCTTGAGCAACACACATGACAATCATTGTACAGGGTTATATTGTTGAACTTGGTTGGCATTGCCTACTCGGATTTAAACAGAGTTTC
>JBJSYW010000009.1:0-15937 GCA_046089985.1 Chloroflexota bacterium | reverse complement strand
GATGAAATGCCACGCATCGACCCGTTCATGACTGCCGCCTGGTTGAGCAGCGCCCTGTGCCTGGGTGCGGCGGTCTACGCCGCCGGCCAATGGCGCTATCGCCGGTCGTCCACGCGCCTGTCGCTGGCCTACGCGCTGACGGCGCTGGTCTGGGCGCTGCAGCAGGCGGCGCTGCCCGGTGTGCCGGGGGCCAGCGCCGGGCTGGTGGAGCGGCTGCCAGTCTACGGCCTGGCGCTGCTGGCGGCGGTATTCCTGGCGCTCACCCGCTCTGTGCTGGGCGCTCGCCGCCGGCCCGCGGCCTGGCTGACTGGAAGCGTCGCCTGGCTGGGGCTGCTGTGGGTGGTGGAGGGCGGCTGGGCGGCTGCCTGGCTGGGGAGCGCCGCGGCAGGACAGGCGGCGCTGGCGCTGCAAATCGGCGCCTGCGTGCTGGGCGCCATCTGGACCACGGCGCGCACCATGCGCCAGACCACGCGCTACGATACGCTGGTTTCGTATTGGGGCGTGGCGCTGCTGCTGGGCGCAGCCGGGGACGGGATGTTCTTCTTCGGTTGGCGACTGCCCGGGCTGCTGCTGCGCCAGGCCAGCGTACTGCTGAGCGTGTACGCCGCATCTGCCCCACGCCTGCCCGAGATCAGCCACATCCTGCGCCAGTGGCTGAACCGGCTGATCTACGGCAGCGCGGTGCTGCTGGTGTACCTGGCGCTGTTCAGCCTGGCGCTGGCAGCCGCCGGCCGGCTGGCCCCGGCGCAGCGCGAACCGGCCGCGCTGGCGCTGGCCCTGGCAGCCGCGCTGGTAGCCGATCCGCTGCTTTTCCGCCTGCGCCGCCGGCTGCGCAGCTGGATCACCGGGCCGCGCCAGGACGCCGCCGGGATGCTGCGCCAGTACAGCCAGAGCCTGACCCATATCCTGGATCTGAACCTGCTGGCTGCCACCGCCGTCGGCACGGTAGCCGAGATCCTGGATATCCAGCGCGGCTTTGTCTTCCTGGTCGAACATGAACGCAACGCCGAAAACGGCGCCGGTTTCCAGGTGCGCGGCGTCAAAGGCATGGGCAGCACCCAGCCGGCGCCCTGCACGCTGGCGGAGGACAGCCCGCTGGCGGCCTGCTTCCGCTACGATTACCGCCCACTGACCCGCAAAGAGATCGAGCACACCTCGCGCTTCCAGACCGCCGGCCCAGCCGAGAAAGCCTGGCTGGAGCAGCTGGGAGCGGAAGCGCTGATCCCGGTGTACGCCAAAAATGAGTGGATCGGTCTGCTGGCGCTGGGCCCTAAGGCCAACGGGCAGGAGTTCACCGTCAAAGAGCTGGAGCTGCTCAGCATGCTGGCCGACCAGACCGCCGTGGCGCTGGAGAACACCCGCCTGGTGGAAGGCCTGGTGCGCCTGAACAACGATTTCCGGCGCGCCTACAGCGCCCTGGATCAGGCCAACCGCAACCTGGAGCGGCTGGATCGCACCAAGTCGGACTTTATCAGCATATCTTCGCACGAGCTGCGTACCCCGCTAACGGTGATCAACGGGACCAGCCAGATGCTGCTGGACGATCCCGAGCTGCAGCAGAACCCATACTACCGCCAGCTGCTGACCAAGCTGTACAACGGCGCGCAGCGCCTGCACGAGATTGTCGACACCATGTTGGATGTGGCCAAGATCGACAGCCGGGCGCTGGAACTGGAGCCGCAGCCGGTGTCAATCAGCAACCTGCTGCTGGGGGTGAGCAGCGGCCTGAAAAAAGATCTGGCAGACCGCAAGCTCACGCTGGAGACCAGCGGGCTGGAAGCGCTGCCGTCGATCAACGCCGACGCCGGAGCGCTGCGCAAGGTGTTCTATCACCTGCTGGTCAACGCGATCAAGTACACCCCAGACGGTGGCAGCATCACGGTCTCCGGGCAGGCGCTGGCACCATCCAACGGCGAGCTGCGCAACGGGGGCATCGAAGTGGTGGTCAGCGACACGGGCATCGGGATCGACCCGCAGGTGCACGAACTGATCTTCACCAAGTTCTACCAGACCGGCGAGCTGGCGCTGCACTCCACCGGCAAGACCAAGTTCAAGGGCGGCGGTCCGGGCCTGGGACTGGCAATTGTGCGCGGGATCGTGGAAGCCCACCACGGGCGGGTGTGGGTCGAGAGCGAAGGCTGCAATGAAACAGCCTGCCCGGGCAGCCGTTTTCACGTGCGGCTGCCGCTGCCCGCCCCAATCCGCTGAGCAACCCAATTATCTGACGCCAACCGGCTTTTAAACACCAAAACCGCGCTCTGGTGGCTGCCATCCAACCGGTACGCGGTTCTGTGTGTGAGGAGAATGTAATGTTTATTATATGCAGGCGGGTAAAATGGGCATGAAGCCTGCCTGAGCGAAATATTAAGAAAAGCAGCCGTTGGGCTGCCCGGCGGCCTTAAAACCTGCAGATTATTACAGGGCGTTTATTAAATCATCCAGGGTGATCGGGCCGGGGCGCAGGATCTTCGGTTCGGATCCAGTGCAGTCCACCACCGTTGAGGGCAGACCCCCGGGAGTGCGCCCTCCGTCCAGGATACAGGGGATACGCCCGCCCAGCTGGGCGAACACATCCTGAGCGGTGACCGTGTTTGGCGCGCCGGACAGGTTGGCGGAGGTGACCGCCAGCGGCCCGCTGAGCGACAGCAGGGCCAGCGCCAGCGGGTGATCGGGCATGCGCACGCCCACGGTGGGCAGCGGCGAGAGGTTAGCCGGCAAACCGGGGCGCTGCGGCACCACCAGCGTGAGCGGCCCGGGCCAGAAGCGTTCTGCCAGGCGGGCCGGCAGCGCGGCCAGTTCCCCCGCCACCAGTGAGATGGCCTGCGGGCTGTCGAGCAGCACGGCGATCGCTTTGGCGCTATCGCGGCCCTTGATCTCGTACAGGCGGTCGATCGCCTGCGGGTCGGTGAGGGCCGCGCCCAGGCCGTAAACAGTATCGGTGGGGAATGCCACCGCTTCCCCGGCCTGGAGCGCCTGCAGCGCATGCGGCAGCGCGCCGGGGTCTTGCGGGTCAAGGATCAGGGTTGGCTGCATGGGTCCGTCCATTCGCGGAGAGAAGGATATCTCGGCTCATCAATCAGCTGGGTCCTGCCGTACGGCGCAGGCCAGGCGCGCCAGCCCGGGACCGGTCTTTAGCTCGGTGCGCAGCAGGCGCAGCCCGGCCTCTGCCAGCAGGGCACGCAAAGCGGCTTCGTCCCAGCGGGCGTGCGCTTCGGCGCGCCCGGCCCAGTCGAGCAGTGATTGGCGCTCAAGCCCCGCCAGGCCGCGCGCATCAGCCAGCGCCGCCGCGGCAGCCACGCTCATCCGCTCGGAAGGGTTCAGCAGGGCCAGCAGACCGCCAGGGCAGAGCAGGCGAGCCATCTCGCGCAGCGCGCCGGGCGGGTCGGGCAGCAGAAACAGCACGTTGACCGCGGTCAGCAGGTCGAACTGCCCGGCGGCAAAGGGCAGCCGGGGCGCATCGGCCTGGGCCAGTGCGGGAACGCTGCCCAGGGGTGAGCTGCCCTCGGGTGAGCTGCCCTCGGGTGAGCCGCCGGCGGATGAACTGCCGGCGGGCAAAGCGCCGGGCTGTGCGAAATAACGCCGGCCGGCCGCCAGCGCGTCCAGGTCGAGGTCCACGCCGGCGGCGCGCGCCCCGCGACGGGCCAGTTCGTCAACCAGCAGGCCCGGCCCGCAACCCACATCCAGGGCCAGCCAGCCGGGCTGCACGCCGCACCATCCGGCGAACATCTGCAGCACGCGGCCCCAACCGGTCTGGGTCTGGATCTCTAGGAAAGCGCCGCTCATCATTTCCCTCAGGCGAGCGGCCCGCCCTCCGGGCGCAGCGCCTTGACCAACTGCCACAGGGTGCGGTTGATCGGGGTGGGCACACCGGTAGCCTCACCCGCCTGCACGATCGCCCCGTTGATCGAGTCGATCTCAGTGGGAGCGCCGCGCTGCACGTCCTGCAGCATCGACGACAGGTTGCCGGCGGTGCGCCGGGCGATGGTCTCCACCGCCACCACCGGGTCGGGATAGGGCAGGCGGATGCCCTGGGCCACCGCCACAGCCGCCGCTTCACGCACCACCGCCTGCGCCAGGGCTCGCGCCGAAGGGCGCGCCAGCAGCTCGCCGGTTGGGATGTTCAGCAGGGCGGTGATCGGGTTGAGGGCGGCGTTAATCACCAGCTTGCCCCACACCAGGGCGTGTGGATCGGTGGCGGTTTCGATGATAAAACCGGCCGACTGGAGCAGGCCGGTGAGCGGCGCCAGGTTGGGCTGAGCGCCCAGGGTAACGATGGCTTCGCCCACGGTACGCACACGCCCCGGGCTGAGCAGCCAGGCGCTCAGCGTGGTCACGCCCAGGGCCACCCGCCGCGCTCCGAGGGCCTGCATCAACTGCTCGCGGTTGCCCAGGCCGTTCTGCAAGGTCAGCGCCAGGCCGTCAGGCGCCATGCAGGCCGCCAGCTGGCGGGCGGCGCGCGGCGTCTGCCATGACTTGACCAGCACCAGCGCCAGGCGTACGCCCTGGCAGTCGTGCGGCGTGGCAATCACCTGCACCGGAAAACGATGCTCCAAGCCGTTGTCTTCCACCACGCGCACGCCATCGACCGCCAGTTCGTGCAGGCCGTCCTCCCATGAGCCGAGCATGGTGACCGGGATATTGGCGCTGGCCATGCGGGCTGCCACGGCACAGGCCATTGCGCCGGTGCCAACCACCAGGACGGGTTGTTGCGAATCAGGGGTCATAGACGTGCTCCTTATGGATGAAATCCTTACGTACGACGGTTCTTTCACCGGATCGCGGTGATCCAAATTCCAATTATCGGTTAAAATCTAGAGAGCATCCGCCCGAGGAGAACAAACATGGCCATCGTTACCGTTGGTTTAGGTTTTATGACGCTGATCGCCGGTAGGCCCGTTTATTACGTGTTCACTGGGGCAATCGGGTATCTGACCGCCGTCTACCTTTTCACCAAGGTTTTCCACCTGCCTGCCTCCTGGCCGCCGCTGGCGGCCCTGCTGGCCCTGGCTGCCATCTTCGCCGGGATCACGCAGCTGGGCAAGCGCTGGTGGGCGGCGTGTTGTGGTGGATTGGCAGGGGCCTACCTGGTGATGGAGATCCCTCGTGTGCTGGGCAGCAGCCCGGCCTGGTCACAAAACCCGCTGGTGATGGGGCTGGTGGGTGTGGCCTGTATCGTGTTGATGCTGGCGGTGTTCGAGATCGGCGCCGTGCTGGTTTCGGCGCTCACCGCCACCACGATGATCCTCCAGTACCTGCGCACACCGTCAATTACCCCGCCGGCGCTGTTTGTGATCCTGATGGTTTTCTCCCTGATCATCCAGTTCCTGCTCACCCAATACGGTCGCTCGCTGCCCGATTAGAGCGGGTAGCCCATCTGCTCCAGCGCCGGCCCAAACACCTGGGCCAACCTGGCTTGCTGTTCAGCGCTCATTTTACTGCGAAAGCGGCCTATTTTGCCCTGGCTGAAGTGCAGCCCTTTCTGATCGGGCTGGGCCTTTTCGGGGCGATAGCGCTCGACCACCGCCTGGATCTGCGGCTGGCGGCAGTCCAGCTGCAAGAACTCGACCAGACGCAGCGCTTCGGCGTCATAGTCGGTCAGCAGGTCTTCATAGCGGGCGTGCAGCGCCTGGGGCACTGCCATCCAGGCGCGCCAGATCTGCTCGTATTCTTGCATAAACGCCACGGCTGTGTCAAAATCCACCAGCGGGGCAAAGGCGCTGCTGCGCTTGTACTGCACGGCCTTGCGGCCGTTTTCCATCGCAGAGAGCAGGGCGTCGCGCGGGTCACGGTAAATATAAGCCGCCCTGGCCCAGCCGCGGCGGATGACCGGCAGGATGTACGGCGTCGGCCCGGCGTGGGCCTTGATCACAAACGTATTGCCCAACAGTGAAGGCAGCAGCACCGCCAGCACGCGCCGGGCGGTAAAAGCGCCAATGTTGCAGTTGACTTCGGTCAATACCTGCTGCAGATGGTAGCGCCGGCGCACCTGGCGGGCATCCACCGCTCCGCCGGCTAACATCAGGTCATTGGTCAGGTTGTAATACCAGCCGGAGCCGGCGCGAGGCATACCGATAGAGAGAATGATCATAGCGCCAATTATACCAATCGAATTTTCCCAGTTATAATTGTCATCGACAACGCGCGCCCAAAAAGCCCTCCGGGGCCGGCGGGAGCGAACCAGGAAGCAAGGGAGGGACGCATGAAAGCCTTGAGATTCTTTGAGGGGTTCGTCATCGGCGGATTGGTGGGCGTGGCGATCGCCACGCTGTTTGCTCCTTCGTCCGGTGAAGACCTGCGCGGCCGCCTGCAAGGTGAAGCCGAGCGGGTCAAGTTCGAGGTCAACCGGGCTGCCACCCAGCGGCGCAGCGAGCTGGAACAGCAGTTGGCCGCACTGCGCGCGCCCAGGTAGACCACCGGCTCAGCGCACGGCGCTTACCTGGTACAGCGCCGGCTGGCGAGTGAAGCGGGCCGTGCCCGACACCACCAGCACCACCTGGCGTGTATCGCCATCCAGGCTGACCGGCAGTTCGATGGTATTCCCAGCCGGTAGATCGATTTTCTCCACCCGCGGCCGGCGGCCCATGTAAATCAGCGACAGGCGGTAGGTTTGTGGCAGCAGGTTCTGAATGCGCACAAAACCTGCCGCCTGCCAGCCGCCATCGCCATCTTCAAACCCCTCGCGGTACGCTATCTGTGGAATTTCCAGGTCGTCCAGCCAGAAGCCTTCGCCGTTGACCGCCCCATCGGTGATGTATTCGAAGCGCAGGCTGACCTTTTTCCCGGCATAGGCCGACAGATCCACGCTTTCCTGCACCCACTCCGGCCCGCCGCCGCTGACGCCGGTGTAGCCCCAACCATAGCTATTGCCCACCGGGTTTGTGTCGGTGCCGGAGGGCGTTTTCAGGAACTGCCATGATTGGCCATCGGTGGAGGCCAGCAGGTACAGATAGTCCCAGTCTTTTTCGATGTCGTACCAGGTCCAATAGGTGAACGAGAGCGGTCCGCTCTGGCTGGTGAAGTCGAACTCGCGGGTCAGGGTCATATCCGACTCATCGCCTCGGTTCGAATAGAACGCATATTGCCCGGTATGCGGGCCGGCAGGCAGGGCATCCACCGTGGTAGGGGCGGAGAAGCGCAGCTTGAAACTGCCCGAACAGCCAAAGCTGATGTAATCAACGCCATACTGGCTGACCTGGCGATCGAGCGGCTGACCGGAACAATCCTCGACCGATTCGGTCACCCCCGGGTTGGGGGCGTCAGGGTAGTTGTGATAGGTGTAGCGCCCATCCCCGGCATCCGGATCCTGGATGAATGAAGCCAGCGTCCAGTCGGTGAAGACATCGTCGGCGCTAACCGGCACACCGGTCTGTGAATCAATCGCCTGCAGTTCAACCAGCACCTTATCGATGCTGACCATGCCGTTATCGGGGCTGGCAACCACGGCTTTGGTGGCTTCTTCGCCGAAGCGGTCCAGGAAATAGGTCAGGAACAGGAATGAAGCCCCGTAATGCGGCAGGTGGCTGTCCGAGTTGTTCGGCCAATCGGTCAGCTGGATGTCTGGGTCCTGGACGTACAGGCGGTCGGCCCCGCCGATGCTGTAGTCATTCAGGAACATCGCCAGGTCCGATAGACCCTCGTTCATCCAGGTCTCTTCATTGCGATCCGTGTACCAGTGGATCATGTGCTGAAATTCGTGCGCCAGCACCCCGTAGGCGAACTCCTCGTTCAACTCAACATGGTCGGCGCTGAGCACAAACATCTCATGTGCGTTGGAGTATTGGCGCACTTCGGGCAGGTAGGCGTCGATAGTCGAGAAATACCCCGCCACCGAACTGCCTACGCCGCGCGCATAGACGATAAACAGGCGCGGGTCGGCGTCGACGCCGGGGGTCCACTCGCTGCCGAAGAACTCCCGGTTGCGCGGGTAGATCTTGCGGTCAAAGGTATCCACCAGCTGCTCCACCTGGCTCTGGTTGGCATCCACGCCATCTTCAACCCAGAAATAGGCATGCTCCGAAACGTAGACCAGCGCGGCTTCAACCTGGAAATTGCTGTCGTCATCCGAGTTGCTCAGCCAGAAGGTCTCCCGGTCACCCACCCGGTAAGTCTGCCGGGGCGCTTCCAGCGCCCGCTGCGGGTTGGGCAGACCGTTCAGGCGGGTAGCCAGGTCGAGCGAGTCATTGACCGGCACCTCGGCCTGTTCCAGCGTCAGCAGGGCTGCGGCGGCATCCGGCGCGGCGGCTGCCTGGGTGGGATCAGGCGGCAGAGCCGTGATTTGCAGTTGGACAGACGTGCCAGGCGTCTGGGTCGGCGTGGGGGCCGCGGTGAAATAGAGCGCCGTTCCCAGGCCAAGCGCCAGGCAGACGCAGCAGGCCACAATCAGCACCACCAGACAGGCTGCCAGGCAGCCAAACAGCATTTTTTGATCACTACGCTTCATCGAAATACCTGTATATCCGGGTATCTACCCATCTCATCGTGGGACCGGCGGCAGGCTCAGTCCTTCTTCTCCGGCAGCGGGCAGGTGAGCGACTGCGGGTAATGCGAACGCCAGTAAACGGCCTGCAGCGCCCCCGCATCGTCAAAGCGGGCCACCGCCAGTACTTCTTCGCTCGGGCAAACGGCGATCAAAATATCCGAGGCATGCGGGAACTGCGCGATCTTTTTCTCAACCGGCATCATCAGGTACATATCGGTCATGCCCACGATATAGAATACCAGGCGCGGATAGCTGCGCGGCGTGCCCTCTTTGGCTGAGCCAATCGGATCGCCCTTGCCCGCCGGCAGGTAGCGCGGGTAGAGCGCCCGCCCGGCATACAACGACCCGCCATTGGCCAGGAACTGGCGCAGGTCCTGGCGCTGAGCGGCGGTCAGCCGGCCCTCGGCGAACAACTGCTCGCGCATGCTTTCCTGGCGCTCAACGGTGTACCGCGGCGGGATCACTGCTTCCAGCAGCGGCACACTGCAGGCCAGGGCCAACAGCCCCAGGGCCAGCAGATAGGTGCGCGGCGAACGCCAGAACCCAGACCAGACCCGCGGCTCTGCAGGTATAGACGCCGCAGCAGCCCCGGAAGTGCCCGCAGCCTGAAAATCGGCCGGCGCCTCGCCCGGCAGACGGTCCAGCAGCGGCCGCCCGCCCAGGTAACCGAGCAGCAGGCGCGAGGCTTCAACCAGGCCGATGCTGAAATAGGCCAGCACCAACCAGTCCACCGGCAGGATATAGCGACCGCCCGAGTTGCGCAGCAGACCGTTGAAAACCAGGTAGGTTTCGCCCATCATCAGCGGAGCCAGGCCGGCCCAGCGGTGACGCCGCCAGGCGAGAGCCACGCCATAGGCCAGCGCCAGCAGGTTCAACACCGTCGGCGCCAACGCCTGGATCGGGATGCGCCCATCCCAGCGCCGCCAGTAGGGCAGGCGGCTGACGTAGCTGTCAACGGTGCAGCAGTTCTGCCAGAACTGAGCCGGCGAACGCTTCGCCAGGAAGAGCAGGGCGCTGTCGATCCATTGATCCGCCCCAGGCAGGATCAGCAGCGCCTGCAGGTTACTGTTGATGATATGGCCCAGCATCCACTGCGCCATCAGCCCGGGGTTGCTGGCCATGTAATCCACCGCCACCCTGGATTGGTTCTGCATATACTGCACCGGCAGCCCCGGGGTGGGGCGCGGCGTGATCGGAAGGTCGGTGTGCCCACCCGGCGCGCCGGACTGCGCGGTGGACGCCGGATCCGCCGCAGTCTGCCCGGTTGGGGTCACCGCCGGTTGGGTGACTGCCGGTTGGGTAAGCTGCGCATCGCCAGGCGCCGGCGATCCTGCCGACGGTTTCACCCGGGTCGCCGCGGGCGGGGAGCTTTCCGTCGCCAGCGGGCGGAAGCGCTGCAGCAGGTAGCTCATGCTGAAATACGGGCTGTCGATAAACACTTCACCGGTCAGTCCATAGTTGCGCACCATCCAGGGACCGAGCGCCAGGCTCATCCCCAGCAGCAGCAGCAGCCCACCGCGCCACCACAGCCCCCAGCGGCGCGAGGCCCAGACGGCCGCCAGAGCCGCCAGCGCGCCGGGCAGCAGGAAGACCATCGCTTCGACCCGCACCAGCATAGCCATCCCCAGCGCCCCACCGGCGGCCAGGGCCAGCCGCGGACGCTGTTCGATGCCCTTCAGCCAGGCCACCGCCAGCAGCATAAAAACCATCGTCGCCAGCGTAGCCGGCAGATCGGCCATCAGCAGCTTGGCGTTGGATGTCGTAATGCTGCCCGATAGGCGGATTGCATTAGCCTCGCGCAGGATCAACAGCAGCGCGGCGGTCACGCCGGCGGGCCGGTTGTGCAGCGAACGGGCGAAGAAATAGATCATCACCGGCAGCAGCGCCAGCACCAGGATCTGCAGCTGGACCACGCGAGCATACTCCTGCCCGCCGGCAAGGTGCAGCAGGGTCATGTACATTGCCAGCAGCGCCCGGCGTACATAGACATTGCCGAAATAGATGTAGCCGCTGCCCACCAGGGCAGATTGGGCGGTGACATCGTAGACCCGTGCATCCGAGCGCGGATAAATTGCGCTGTTGGGCGCCGCCGGCTCGCTGACAAACCAGTTCGGCCCGAGCGGGATGGCCTGCCAAGCGAGCACCGCCGCGGCCCAGATCAACAGCGCCAGCAGCAGGTCAAGCGCGTGGGGGCGCAGCAGGCGCTCCAGCCATGCAGCCCGGGGACGATCCTCCCGGGGCGAACCGAGGGCGGTGAAAAACAGCATCAACCCGACCCCCGCCAGCCAGGCCACCAGCGCCTGCAGCCCGATTAACGGCACCCCCAGCACATTCCAACCCAGGCGCGGCCCTTCCACGGGCAGCACCACCCGTGCGGTCCAGCCCCAGGCCAGAAAGAGCAGCGCGAACAGCGCCAGCATGATATAGAAAAGCCGGCCGGCCGGGCGGGCCTGCAGCAGGCTGCGGCCGTGGCGCAGCGCCGGCAGGCCAACCAGCGTCAGCAGGCCGATCCCAGAAAGCCACAGCGCCAGCGGCAGCAGGCGCGCCAGGTAGGTGCGCACGAAGGAATTCTGCTGCCCGGGCAGAGCGGTCAGCGCCAGCAGGCCGGTCAGCAGCCCCAGGGCGCCGGCTAACAGCAGCAGACTCCACACCCTGCGCCGCTCCAGCCGGCGCAGCAGGCGCTCCCAGCGGGCCGCGCCGGCGTCCGGGCGCAGCCAGGTCTCGGCCAGCAGACCGGCGAACAGCAGCGTGACCGCCAACAACAGGCCCAGCATCACCAGGCGCGCGGCCGACAGCCCCAGCAGCAGGCTGGCCTCGGCGGAACGGGCGGCGAACAATGAGGCGATGGCCAGCAGCCCATTCAGGACAGCCAGCGCCAACCAGGCGCGCCACAACCGCCAACCCCGCTGCAGCGCTGCCTGGGTATCTCCCTGATATCCTGCCTGGATCACTGCGATGTCCTTCTCATGGCTCCCCACCCATCGCCTTTGGGTCCGGTTGATGAGCGGCAGCCGTGATCAGTCCCAGCGCCACCCACATATTCGGCAGAGCAAACGAATCAAACGAAAATATCACGAAGCACAGCACCAGCAGCGACAGGCCGCCGCCCACTGCCCAGGCCCGCGCCTCCTGCCCCGGAGAGAACCACAAGTACAGCACGCAGCCCAGGTTAGCCAGCAAAAAGGCGCTGAACAGGGCCGTGCCAACCAGGCCGGTTTCCGCCACCAGGCGAGCATACAGGTTTTTTGGTGTGATCAGCCGGTCGCGGCCTTCCCCTGGAGTGATCTGACGCATGATCTCCTGCTGTTGATCATACGGCTGATTGGGCAGGTTGTCAACAAAATAGAAAGCGTAGTTGCCCAGCCCAACCCCAAACAGCGGCTGCTCATCGTAAATGCGCAGAGCCGTCGCCCAGTAGACGAAGCGCTGCTCGAAAGAGATGTATTCCAGGTAGGTGCGCGAGCGGGCCTTGCTGCCGCTGCCCCAATAGTTCCACAGGCGCGAGAAATAGGCATTCTGCGAACCGGCGATGAAGATCACCGCGGCGATGCCAACCAGGATCAGGCCGGCCTCGACCAGGCGGCGCGCCAGGCGCAGGCGCGGCGGAGCAACCGGGTGGGTCGCGCGGGCTGCCGCCCGCCCGGCGCGGCGATGCGCCCGCGCCTGGTAAAGCACGAAGCTGACGAAAGCCAGCACCGCCGCCACCAGCATCCCGGTGCGCGAATAGGTAAACAACATCACCGGCACAGCCCAGGCCAGCAGCGCCATCTCCACCGTAATCCCGCGCCAGCGGCGCTGGAACAGGCTGCGCCCGGTCAGCAGCGAGGCCAACAGCCAGGGCATCAATAAAAAGACGATCTGCTCGGCGAACCATTTCGGTTCGTAGGTCATCCCGGAGATGCGCGTGGTGAACAACTTGCGTGACGAGACCAGGCCCTGCAGTTGACCGGCAAGCCTGAAGTAGGTCGCGTTGAAATGCACCACGTATGGGATCTGCAGCGTGCCCCACAGCAAAGCCACCCCAAAGCCGGCATACAACCAGCGCAGCGAGAACCGCAGGTCATCCCAAGACTGCGGCAGCAGGGCGACCGCCAGGTAAAACGAAATGCCCAGCCCCAGGGTGAGCATATTGCGAGCGAAGCGCGCCGTGAGGTCCACGCCGCGGTAGGCATCCAGCCCGCTGGTGAAGGCCAGCAGCGAGCTGAGCGTGGCGCTGACGACGAAAGCCAGCAGCGGCAGCAGCGTGCGCGGCAGGCGCCGGCGCCACAGGGCCGGCAGCACTGCCAGCAGCAGCAGCGCCAGCAGCGGGTAGATCGACAGCGGGCGCACCAGCGTCCGCCCGCCCAGTTCATCCGGCAGGAACGGGAAGCTGGTCACCGGCAGGGTCAGAAAGAACAGCGCCCAGGCAGCGCGCCGGAGCGCCTGCAACGGTGCGGCCCGCCAGGCCTGCAGCGCACGGCTACTCGTCACGACCACTCCGGCGCGCCGCCTGCAGCAGCGCCAGCATCACCCCGCCCAACAGGCCGGCAAACCCGCCCACCAGCGCCAGCAGGCTGGAACGGCGCACGGTTTGGGTGGATACAGCGCCGGTTGTTTCGACTGCCAAATTGGGCGAAAGGGCATAGCTGTCATGCTGGGCCTGGCGGTAGCGTTCCAGCAGGCTGGCGTGGCGCTGCGCCAGTGAATCCACCTGAGCCGGCAGGGCGTCCCGGTCGGCGTCCGCCAGGGAGCGCAGGTCATCCAACCAGCCCAGCGCCTGGGCGGCGGTGGCTTGATGGCCGGGCAGCCCGGCCATCAAGCCGTTCCAGGCCGCGCCGGAAACGGCAATGCGCGCCGCCGCGCCGGCCAACTGCCAGCGCAGCTCCGCATCCACCGCCTGTTCGGCCGGCAGCTGCGCCAGCGCGTGGCGCAGTTGAGCCAGCGGCTCGACCGCGGCATTCAGCGCCGCCAGGCGGTCCTGCCGCGCGCCCAGGTCCTGGGCAGCCTGCTGCAGCTGGGGATCCAGCGCCAGCAGTTCCTGAGATTGGAAGACGGCCTGGGTCACCGCCTCGGCGGCGGTGCTGCTCCAGGCCTGGACAGCCTGTTGGGCGCGCTGCGCCTGCCCGTCGACCGCGGTCAGCTGCCACTCCCCGGCGGTGCGCCATTCCGTGGAGAGCATCGGCTGCAGGTCGGCGGTTTCAACCGTCCCCCACTCCGCACCAGACTGGCGCAGCGCCGCCAGGGTCTTTTCCAGCACAGCCGGGGATTTGATGAATGCATCCAGCTGGGCCATCTGCCAGTAATGGTAATTGTCGATATTGGAGTACTTGGGGCGGGCAGCCGCCAGGTAGTTTGAGTCGGAGAAAGCCCGGTAGGGATTGAGGGCCACATAGACCGGCTGCGTGCTGCGCGCATAGGCCGGCCAGATGTAGGAAGCGCCCCAGCCCAACCCCGCGCCAACCAGGAACATCGCCGCCAGCCAGGGCCAGCGGTGCAGGGCGTGGTAGAGTTCCGAACGCAGGTTCCAGGTGTTAGTCGTTTGCATGGATAGATGCCTGTTCAGCCGAAGGCTGCGGTGCAGAGTGTATCATAACGCGGGTCGCAGCGGTGATCAAGCCAAACAGGACCCACATATTGGGGATGACGAACGAGTCGAAAGTGAGCGCCGAGAGCGAGAAAGCCAGCAGCCCGCACAGGCTGGCCACACCCCACACCTGCCATTCGCTGCGCCGGTCCAACCACAGGAACAGCGCATTGCCCAGGTTGGCGATCACAAAGGCCAGAAAAGCGGTGGTGCCAATGATGCCGGTCTCGGCCAACAGGCGCAGATACAGGTTCTTGGCGGTGATCAGCCGGTCGCGGCCCGGCTCGGGTGTGATCATCAGCAGCACTTCGGGCACCTGGGCGATCGGCCGGTATGGCAGCATTTCCTCAAAATAGAAAGCGTAGTTCCCCAGGCCCACGCCCATCAGCGGGTAGGCCTGGTAGGTATTGAAGGCCGCCTGGCTGTAAACGACGCGGGCGTCAAATCCCAGGTAGCTCAGGTAGCCGGACAGGCTGGGGTTCGGGCGCTCCCAATACTGCCACAGGCGGGCGAAGAAGGGATTGCGTGCGCCGATCAGGTAGATCGGCAGCGCCACTACCAGCAGCGTAAGCAGCACTTCCAGCCCGCGCCGGCGCAGCCAGCCCAGGCGCGACCCGGCCAATCCGTTGATCGGCCGGAATAGCAGCACACTCAGAAATACCACCACCAGCATGCTGCCCAGCCCGGAGCGCGAGAAGGTGAACGGCAGCAGCAGCACCGTCCAGGCGACCAGCAGCGCTTCGACGGTCAACCGGCGCCAGCGGAAGTTAAACGCAGTGGTATTGGTCAGCAGCGCGGCCAGCGACCACGGCAGCAGCACCAGGATCAACTGCTCGGCGAACCAGTGCGGCTCGTAGGTCATACCCGAGATGCGATCCAGGCGCAGCGGGCGGATCGAAATATGGGTCTGCAAGGCCGAAATCCGCTGGAACCAAATCGGGTCCTGGCTGAGCATGACCAGCGCCTGGATCGTACCCCAGGCCAGGGCGGCGCTGTACCCGGCGAACAGCCAGCGCATCGAAAAGCGCAGGTCTTCAAGCGTATCGGGCAGCTGGGCGATAATCGCGTAAAAGGCGCAGCCGATCAGCAAAGTCAGGAAGCCGCGCAGCACGCGGGCTTCGACGGAAATGCCCAGGGCCGGTTCGATGCCCTGCAGCAGCGACAGCGCCGATGAGACCCCCGCCAGCAGCACGAAGGGCAGCAGCACCAGCACGGTGCGCGACACCGGCCGGGTGAACAGGCGCGGCAGGAAGCTAATGGCGAAGAGCAGCACCAGTGGGTAGATCGACAGCGGGCGGACCAGCGCTTCACCACCCATGGCGGCCGGGAAATAGGGGAAGCTGGTGACCGGCAGCGCCAGCAGCAGCAGCGCCCAGGCCGGGTAGGAAGCGCGCCGCAGCAGCGCTTGCAAGCGCCGGCTGCGCGTCACGGGCGCGGCTCCTGCCCCGCTGACGCCCCCGCAGGCGGCACGGGGCGGCGGCGGCTGATCTCCAGCAGCCACCACAACCCCCAGGCGCACAGCCCCACGACCGCGCCGACCAGCATCAACACGCCAAACGGGCGCACCGGGTCCAGGTAGACGCGGGTGCGGCTGAGCTTCTGCACCAGCAGTTCGGCCGACAGGCCGAGGCTTTTCTGTGAAGCCGCGGCGAACTCGGCCGACAGGCGCGCGTACTCGCGGTCCAGTCCGTCCAGGCGAGTGCGGACGTCGGCGCCGGCTTGCAGCCCGGCGGTCTGCGCCTGCAGCGCCGAACGCTGTTCTGCCAGGGCCTGCAGCTGCACATCCAGGGTCAGCGCGGTGTTGGCGTAAGCCACCGCTTCGTGGACATGCTCCACCAGCACATCCTGCCAGACCAGCACCGCTTCCACCGCCCGGTCCGAAGACTGCGCTTCCG
>JBJSYW010000008.1:0-3185 GCA_046089985.1 Chloroflexota bacterium | reverse complement strand
ATCGCCCGGAGATCGCCATCGTGCTGCTGGGCGATGGCAAGGATAAGCCCGCCCTGCAGGCCCAGGCGCAGCAGATGGGGCTGAGCAACGTCTATTTCCTGCCCCCGGCGCCTAAAGCCGGCATGGCCGAGGCGCTGGCCGCGGCCGACGCGTGCATCGCCATCCTAAAGCCGGTCAAGCTGTATAAAACCGTCTACCCGAACAAGGTTTTTGATTACATGGCTGCCGGCCGGCCGGTGGTGCTGGCGATCGACGGCGCGATCCGGCGGGTGGTCGAAGCGGCCGAAGGCGGGATCTTCGTTCCCCCCGGCGATGCCCAGGCGCTGGCGGATGCAATCGCCTGCCTGGCCGACGACCCTTCCGGCGGCCGCCAGATGGGCCTGAATGCCCGCCGCCACATCGAAGAGCACTTCGATCGCGGCAAGCTGGCGGAGAAGCTGGTCGTTATTATTGAGAATCTGAAGAAGAAATGAAATGCTGCGCCGGGTGTTCGCACCCGGCGCAGCATTTCAGCCCGGCGTAGCGCCAGCCCGGCGGCAGCCGGCTAGACCTCTGTCAGCGGCCAGTTGGGCAGCACATCGATCTCCATCCCGGCGCGCTGGCCGTGGACGAAGCGGAAATAACCGGCTGCGCCGATCATGGCGGCGTTATCGGTGTACAGCGCCAGCGGCGGGATGTTCACCGGCACCGGCGACTGCTCCAGGAAAGCCTCGCGCAGCGCCTTGTTGGCCGAAACGCCCCCCGCTACCACGATCTCTGCCGCACCCATCTGCTCGGCGGCGCGCAGCGTCTTGCCCACCAGCACGTCCACCACCGCCGCCTGGAAGCTGGCGGCCAGGTCGGCCACCGGCAGAGCAGCCGCGCCCTCCTGGGCGACCGGGTCTTTCCCGGCCAGGCTTTGCAGCCGGCGCACCTCGCGCAGCACGGCGGTCTTCAGCCCGCTGAACGAGAAGTTATAGCTGTCTTCCAGCCAGGCGCGCGGGAAGTTGAAAGCCCGCGGGCTTCCGCCATCGGCGGCTTTCTGGATCGACGGCCCGCCCGGGTAGGACAGCCCGATCAACCGGGCGACCTTATCAAAGGCTTCGCCGGCGGCGTCGTCCAGCGTGGCGCCCAGCCGCTTGTAGGTCAGGTGGTCTTCCATCAGCACCAGTTCGGTGTGCCCGCCGGAGACGATCAGCACCATCAGCGGGAAGCGCGGCGCGGGTTTCAGCGCCGGCCCGTTTTGCCCGGCCTCGGTGGGCGGCCAGTGTAGCCAGGACGAGTAGATGTGCCCCTCCAGGTGGTTGACGCCCACCAGCGGCAGCCCGCTGCCCAGCGCCAGCCCCTTGGCGGCGTTCAACCCGATCACCAGCGACCCGGGCAGCCCCGGCCCGCGCGTCACGGCGATGGCGTCCAGGTCGTTCAGCCCCAGGTGGGCCTGCTGCAGCGCCGCCTCGACGATCGGGTAGATGGTGCGGATGTGCTGGCGCGAGGCCACTTCGGGGAACACCCCGCCGAACTGGGCGTGCAGGTCGATCTGCGACGCCACCGCGTTGGAGAAGATCACCCGCCCGTCCTCGACGATTGCCGCGGCGGTCTCATCACAAGAGGTCTCTACGGCCAGGATGCGTGCAGATCGAAAAGAACTGCTCATCGGTCTTATCCTTGCTGCATGGGCAGCACCAAATCATACGGGTACTCGGCCAGCGGCTCAAACTGCCCGTCTGGGCATGCCCACAATGTGTCTTCGACACGGGCGCCCAACCCACGCTCCGGGTAGTACAGCCCTGGCTCGAGGGTGATCACCACGCCCGGCTCCAGGAACTCCTCGGCGGGGCCGCTGCGGAAGAAGGGGTTTTCGTGAATGTGCAGGCCTACGCCGTGGCCCAGGCTGTGGACATAGCCGTTGGTGGTGGCGGGGTTCTGGCGCAGGGTGGGATGCCCGCCCGCCTCGAACAGGTCGCAAACCCGGTCCTGGTAGCGGTGGGTGGGCGCGCCCAGGGCCAGCTCGCCGCGCAGCGTCTGGTAGGCGTTCCAGACATCCTGATACAGCGCCTGGGCCTCGTCGGGGGCATAGCCCAGGCACCAGGTGCGGGTCATATCGTAAAAGTATCCGCCGCCGGCCTCGCGCGGGAAGATGTCGAAGACGATCATCTGCCCCAGGCGCAGCGGATCGCTGTTGATCCCGGTGCTGTGCGGCACGCCGGCGTCGTGGCCGATGGCGAAGATCGTGCCTTCCGGGTTTTCAGCGCCGCGCTGCGCCAGCCACAGGTCGATCTGCTGCTTGACCTCGCCGATGGTCAGCGGCGCGCCGTCTTTCTTCACCACCACGTCGTTTCTGACCGCGTGCGACGTGATGAAGTCGGCCGTGTCGCCTACCACGCTGGTGGTGATGCGCCCGATGGTGCGGATGCGTTCGATCTCCTGGGCGTCTTTGGTGGCCATGGCAGCCAGCAGCAGCGGGCGGCCCATCTCGCCGAACACCTGCAGGCCCGGCAGCAGCTGTGAGATGGCGCTGAACAACGAATAGGAGATACCGGCGTCCATCTGCCCGTAGAGCGCCACGCGGCCTTGGGTCAGGCTCAGGTCGGTGAGCATGCGCTGGTAGCGCAGGGCGGTGGCCTGCAGCAGATCGCCGCCGGCCTGTTTGATGAACTCGCCCATCGGGTACTCGTCGATCACATAGGTGGGCAGGCCGGTGCGGGCGGCTTCTTCGCGCTCCATCGAGCGGCAGAACAGCACCGGCGCCTGGCCGCGGCGCTTCACCAGGTCGGCCTGAGTCATATGCCCGCCGCCGGACAGATACGTCATGGCCGGGTTGTGGAACCCGGGGCCAACCACCAGCAGGGCATCTACGCCCCGTTCTTGCATCAAGGCATCAAGGTCGCTTTTCATAAGGGTGTGTTATCCATGTTTGATAGGTGAGCCGAAGACCTGCTGCAGGCACTGCAGCAGCGCCGGCTCCTGTTCGGTCAGCACGGTGCGAGGGTCCAGCACCACGCGGTCATCCTGGGTGCGGGCGATCACCGGCGGGCTGCACTGGCGCAGCCGGCCCAGCGCTCGCTCGGGGCTGCGCGGCGAGAGCGCCAGCAGCCAGGTGGGCAGGGTCTCGCCGGGCAAGCTGCCGCCGCCCACCGTCGAGCGGCCGGGCAGCACTTCGCCAAAGCCCAGCGCCGCCGCCCAGGCGGCGGCGCGCCCCTGCAGCT
>JBJSYW010000007.1:0-21170 GCA_046089985.1 Chloroflexota bacterium | reverse complement strand
GCATGTGGACTTCGTCAATGAACAGGATCGCGCCGGACGCCTTCAGTTCGTCGATCACGCGCTTCAGGCGCTCTTCAAACTGACCACGATACATGGTGCCAGCCACCAGGGAACCGACATCGAGCTGCAGCACGCGCTTGTCGAGCAGCGGGGCGGGCACATCGCCTTCGATGATGCGCTGCGCCAGGCCCTCGACGATGGCGGTCTTGCCCACACCCGGCTCGCCGATCAACGCGGGGTTGTTCTTGGTACGGCGGGCCAGGATCTGGATCACACGCTCGATCTCCAACTGGCGGCCGATCACCGGGTCGAGTTTTCCTTCCTCGGCCAGTGACGTCAGGTCGGTGGCAAGTTGGTCGACCATGGGAGTCTTCGGTTTTTCCTTCTGCTCCTGGCGACCGGGCTTGTTGGTGCGATCGGCCGTTGCAGCAGGGGTATTGCCGGTGCGCTGAGAGGAAGAGCTTTCCTGCAGCACCCGGCGGGTCTGGCGGCGGATCTGCTCGGCGGTCACGCCCAGCTTGCGCAGCACGTCCATCGCCACGCCTTCACCATGCCGCACCAGGCCCAGGAGCAAGTGTTCGGTGCCAATGTAATGATGGCCCATCTTGCGGGCCTCGTCAACGGCAAACTCCAGCACCTGCTGGGTGCCGGGGGAAAGGTCCAGCTTACCGCCCCGGTACTGTCCAGGGCCGGTCAGACGCTCAACGATCTCCTGCACCCGGTCAGGCTCCAAACCCAGCTCTCGTAAAACGCGTCCGGCTACACCGCCCTCTTCCCGGATTAGTCCGAGCAGAAGGTGTTCGGTCCCGATGTAGCTGTGGCGCATGCGTTCCGCTTCCTGGTGAGCCAGGCTCAGAACCCGTCGCGCCCGTTGGGTAAAACGTTCCATGCCAGACACGGTATTCCTCCTAACCTAGAAAAAAACCGAATGGTAATTCGGTAACTTGAGACAAATTGTCCGATTGCGATTCTACCAGAGAAACAATAGAAAAGGGTGACAAGAGAAGTTAAAGGGCCCTAAGTTAACGAAACTCCTATACACCCATGGGAGGATTTTCTGACAGCCAATTGCGGGCTGAGGGAAACATAAGCGGGGCCGCTCAGTCAGTTGAGCGGCCCCGCAGGCGAAAAGGAGAACCGGTTAGAAGTCGCAGTGACCCGGCCCGATCAGGCCGTTGTTATAGTTGTCCAGCAGCGTGGCGTTCAGCAGCAGCTGCTCGCGCAGGCTGCGGCTCAGTTTTACGCTGGGGGGGTAGGTCTTGAAGAAGTTGTCGGCCCAGGTCAGCGCCGCGGCCACTTCCGGCGGCTTGGGTGATCCGTTCAAGGTATTCATATAGGCGGCAATATAGGCGTGCGCCAGGATGTAATACGGGTTGCCGGCGGGAGCGGTCCACAGCGCCTGGTAGTAGCTCAGGCCGCTCAGGTAGAAGGGTGTGTCTTCACCCAGGTTAGCCCAATTGTCATCATAGGGAGCCGGGCCATAGCGCGAGTGAGTCTTCCAGTAGCCGGGGGTAAGCGTGCAGGCGCCGCAGGGCACATCCACCGCCACGCTCCAGCTGTCCGAGCCGGTGGCGCCGGTATCATTGGCGACAAAGCCGGCGGTGTTATCCACCGTATACTGCCCGCAGACCGGATACGGCCCGATGGTGCGGCTGTAGGTAAAGGTCGCCGGGGCGCTGTCAAAGCAGACTGTGCCAAGGAAACCTTGCAGCGAGTCGTTGACGTCGATGCAGGTATCCACCTGGGTGACCTGCGCCTGGTCAAAGCTCACCGGCGCGGAGCCGCTGAAGGAGGTCTCACCGTCCGGGAGGATCAGCTCGCCGGAATAGCGGTAGTTTTGCAGCACAGCCTCGGCATGGTTGGTGCGGGCTGCGGCGTCTGGCAGCGCTGCGGTATAGGTGCAGTCCAGCGTTTCACCAGCCGGCAGCGTGTACGGGAAGCTCACCGGGCAGATGACCTGAGCCGGGATGTCACCTGATACGACGTCGCTCAAGCTGTTGATCACCGCGGCCAGCGGGGCCGGGTTGGACACCTGGATCCCACCGGCGGCTGCCCAGTCACTGTCGGTAGAGGCAGCGCCAATAACCACCGTGTAGTTCACCAGGAACTGCTGCCCGGGCGCCAGGGTCAGGTCGGTCTGATCGGCCGACTTGTCGACGGTCCAGTTGAAAGTGCGGGTGAAAGCCGTTGCGGCGGTCTTCGTGACCTGCAGGGCGTGGCAGTTGACTGTCACATCCGCCTGGGCTTCAGCGCCGGTCTCCACGATGGCGGCCGTGTTGGTGTGGTTCCCCTGGTCGGCGTCACAGGTGAAGGTGCGGTCGTAAGACCATTCCTGGCTGCCGGTCACATTTTCCCAAAGGCTGCCGTTGGTATCACTGACCGTGATTGTGTCATTGACCAGCGTGCTCGGCTCGCCAAAGGCGACCGCCGCCTGGGCGATCCCACCGCCCACGGTGCCGCTGGCAGTGACGGTGGCAGTGTTGGTGCGATCTGCGCCATCCGGCAGCGGCGTGGCGTAGGTGCAGGTCAGCACCGCGCCGGAGGCCAGCGTGTAGGGGAAGTCCACACCGCACGACGGGGCCACCGGGCCGGCGAAACCGCTGATTGCATCCGCGATCGAGGTCAGCTGGGCATCAAATGGGGTGTGGTTAGCCACCTCGATTACCCCGTTCACCGCCCAGGCGCTGTCGGTAAACCCGGTCTTCTCAACCGCGACGGTGTAGAAGGAGACCCCACTGTCGCCGGTGAACAGATCCCAGGTTGCCGGGGCGACCGTCTTGTCGATCGTCCAGTCGAAGGTGCGGGTGAAGCTGGTCTCGGCGGTCTTGACCACCGACACCTCGTAATCGAAGCAGAAATCCATATGGCTCAACGCATAAGGCGTGCCGTTGTTGGGGTTGAGAGGGGAGTGCAGCGCAGTATCAGCCATCGCCTCCGGGTCGTAGACATACACGTTGGCGTTATTGCCGCCCTTGACGATCACTGCGTCGATGCCCAGGGTTGCAGACCAGTCGAAGTAGACCCCGTCGGCGGTGTCCACCGTGACCTGGTTGAATGCGTCGATCACATAGGCGCCGCCGTTGGGAGGGTCGACTTTGTAGTTGAATTCATACCCCAGGTCCTTGCAGGTGGGGTTGCCTTCATAATACACTGGCGTGACCGAAGCGGCTGTGACGGATTGGATGGCGATAAATGCACCGATGATCAGCAATAGCATGGATACAAACAGGAACTTTTTCATCGTGGCTGCCCTTTCTCTACTGATACGGAGGAGAAAACAACAAAACCGGCCGCCGGCCGGTTTCGCTATTGGCTCCCCAGGAACTTTCCCCCAGATCAGGGTCAGCGACCACTCCGAGTTACTGGATCATCACCGCCATCGGTGCCAGGAGATCGCTCTCCCGGCAAAGTGAATATTCGATTCGCTGCAATGAAAACACGATTATCCCTATTGTACGGGTTTCCCAGTCGGTGTCTATACGTAACCTTCCTCATCTTTTACTTAAAAAAGGGCTTAAAAGCAAAAAAGACGGCGGCTCCAGGGTCTGGGGCCGCCGTCCAGTGTTCAGTTACAGGGGCTAGGCTTCGTCGGTGTCGACTTCGGTGGCCAGGGCATTCTTCCAGTCGAAGTCAGCATAGGCGGCCGAGTCAACTTTGCGGCGGGAGAGACCGATGCGGCGGCGTTCCGGGTCGATCTTGATCACGCGCAGGGTCAGCTTATCGCCTTCCTTGACGGCTTCCTTGGGGTGAGCGATGCGCTGCTCGCTCAACTCGGAGACGTGGATCAGACCTTCCAGGTCGTCGCCAATGCGGGCAAAAGCGCCGAACTTGGTCAGGTGGGTCACGGTGCCTTCGATCAGCATGCCTTCCTTCAGCTCGCCGACCTTGCGCATCCACGGGTCCTGGAGCAGCTGGCGGATCGACAGACCGATGCGCTTGCGTTCGCGGTCGACCGAGATGACCTTGACCTTGACTTCCTCACCGACTTTCAGCACTTCGTTGGGATGCTGGATGCGGTCCCAGGAGATCTCGGACAGATGCACCAGGCCATCGGCGCCGTCGATGTTGACGAACGCGCCGAAATCGGCCAGGGAGGTGACGCGGCCGCTGCGCACGTCGCCCTCGTTCAGACCGTCGAGCAGGCGATCTTTGAGGGTTTCGCGGGTTTCCTGCAGGGCCATGCGCTCGGAGAGGATCAGGCGCCGGCGAGAGCGGTCGACTTCGATGACGCGCACGCGCATCGGCTCGCCGATCATCTTGGCGTATTTCTGCTCGGCGTTCTCGCTCTGTGACGGCCGGCGCAGCAGGCTGATCTGCGAGGCGGGCACAAAACCGCGCAGCTGGCCAACCGGGACGATCAGGCCGCCCTTGTTGTAGCCGACGATCTTGCTGTCACAGGCGTCGCCCGAGGCGAGCAGCGCTTCGACATCATCCCAGTCCTTTTCCTCACGGGCGCGCACGTATGACAGCACCACGTTGCCGTTCTGGTCTTCTGGGGCGATGACGAAGACCGGGATCTCCAACCCCACCGAGAAGGTGGAGCGGATTTCGTCCGGAATTGCTTCCAATTCTCGGCCGGCGATTACGCCTTCCGACTTCGTGCCGATGCTGACCAAAATCTCATTGTCACGGATGGTAGCAATGAAACCGGGGCGGATCTCACCTTGAGTCGGAAAATCCAGGCTCAGGCCCTCCTCCAACAGCGACTGCATGTTTTGCCCCTCGGAGGCCTCAACCTCTTGCCCAAACAGGGCGCCATTCTTCTCCATAATATCTTATCTAGCTCCAGTACATGAGTGTGTAGACTTGTATTATAAAGGTGAAATGGCAACTTGACAACCTTTATGATAAGATTAGAATTTGTGGATACGAGGATATAAATGCGACCCATCTTTCCCTTCACCGCTATTGTCGGCCAGGAGCGAATGAAGCGCGCCCTGGTCTTAAACGCTGTCGATCCTCGCATCGGCGGCGTATTGATTCGCGGCGAGCGCGGCACGGCCAAGTCGACCGCCGCCCGCGCCATGGCGGCGCTGCTGCCGCAGATCGAGGTCTTCGTCGATTCGCCCTTCAACGACGATCCCAACGCTCCCGCCACCTGGTCCGACTGGGCCAAGGAGCAGAAAGCCGCCGGGCGCGAGATGCGCGTCGAACAGCGCCGCATCCGCTTCGTCGACCTGCCGGTCAGCGCTACCGAGGACCGCGTGGTGGGCACCCTCGACATCGAGAAGGCCATCCAGGAGGGCAAGCGTCACTTCGAGCCGGGCGTGCTGGCGTCCGCCAACCGCGGCCTGCTGTACATCGACGAGGTCAACCTGCTCGACGACCACGTGGTCGATCTGCTGCTCGACTCGGCCGCTATGGGCGTTAACACCGTTGAGCGCGAGGGGATTTCGTTCGCCCACCCGGCGCGCTTCATCCTTGTGGGCACGATGAACCCCGAAGAAGGCGACCTGCGCCCGCAGCTGCTGGACCGCTTCGCCCTATCGGTGGAGATCCACGGCATCCGCGAGGCCCGCGAGCGGGTGCTGATCATGCAGCGCAACCTGGGCTTTGAGGCCGACGCCGAAGCCTTCCGCCAGCAGTGGGAAGAAAAAGAAGAAGAAACCTCGCACCGCATTGAGATGGCGCGCATCATCCTGCCGCGCGTCACCCACACCAACCGCGACCTGGTAGCCATCGCTTCGCTGACCTCCTCGCTGAACGTCGATGGGCACCGCTCCGACCTGGTGATCCTGAAAACCGCCCGCGCCCACGCCGCCTTCGAGGGGCGGGAGGCGATCTCGGAGCGCGATATCGCCCTGGCGGCTGAGCTGGCCCTGCCGCACCGCCTGAAGCGCGGCCCATTCCACCAGGCCGAGATGACCATGGAAGACCTGCAAGAGCGCATCGAGCAGCTGTCCGGCGCACAGTCCAGCCAGGGTGAGACCGAGCCGGCCCCCAAAGAAGCCTCGGCGGAAGAAAAAAAAAAGCAGTAGCCACTGAGCTGAAAGAGGCCGACGAAACCGCTTCACCCTCCTCCGAGCCGGCGCCGCAGAGCGTGTTTGACCAGATGAGCGCCAACTGGTGGGATGGCGGCGAGAAAGTCAAGGTTGGGCAGACCTTCCTGCCCCGCAAACTGCAGAACCCGCTCGATCGCATCACCCGCCGCTATGGCGGGCGGCGCTCGCGCACGCACACCGAGCGCAAGCGCGGCCGCTACATCCAGGCCCGCCCCGCCAACGGAAAAACCGATGACATAGCCTTCGACGCCACCCTGCGCGCCGCCGCCCCGTTCCAGAACAGCCGGCCGGAGCAGCGCAAGCGGGTGGCGTTTGCCATCCAGATCAGCGACTTGCAGCGCAAGGTGCGCGTCAAGAAGGCAGCCAACCTGGTGCTGTTCGTCGTCGACGCCTCCTGGTCGATGGCGGTGGCCGAGCGCATGTCGGCTACCAAAGGTGCGATCCTATCGCTGCTGACCGACGCCTACCAGCGCCGCGACCGGGTGGGGCTGGTGGTCTTCCAGAAGAACAAGGCCACCCTGATCCTGCCGCCCACCAACTCGGTGCAGCTGGCGCAGCGCGCCCTGGCTGATATCCCGGTCGGCGGCAAGACCCCGCTCTCGGCCGGGCTGTTCATGGCCCACGAGGTGATCCGCCGCGAGCGCGTGCTGCATCCGGATGTCAACCCGCTGATCATCCTGCTCACCGATGGGGCCGGGAATGTCTCCCTGACCAGCCTGCCCCCGCAGGACGAGTCCAGCCGCCTGGCGCGCGCCATCGCCCAGGATGAGATCCGCAGCGTGGTGATCAACATGGAACACGCCGCCTTCGACCAGGGCCTGGCGCAGGGCCTGGCTGACAGCCTCAAGGCCCCCTGTTATACGCTGAGCGAGTTGAAGGCCGAAGTGCTGTACCAGAAGGTGCGCGAGGAGATGCGCCTGGCGTAGCCAGGACGCAGCCCTAGGCGCACAGCCGGGCCAACGCCGGGCGATCCAGCAGCGTCACGCGCCCCTTTTCATCCACCGCCAGGTAACCCTGCTGCTTGAAGCACACCATCGCCTGGTTGACCCGCTTGCGCGAAGCGCCCACCAGGTCGGCGATATCCCCCTGCGTCAGGCGGATCGGCACCAGCAGCCCACCGTTGGCGGCGGGCCGCCCGTACTTCTCGGCGAAGGAGAGCAACTGGCGCGCCACCCGCCCGTTGACATCCAGCGCCGCCAGCGATTGGATCAGGTCGTTGGCCTGGCGCACCCGCCCAGACAGGATGCGCACCAGGTTGCGGGCGAAGGGGGCGTAGCTGCGCAGGAATTCCTGAAAATCCGCCCCATCCATCCAGATCAGGTGGCTCTCCTCCAGCGTCACTACGCTGGCCGACCGGCCGGCGCTGTCGATCAGGCTCATCTCGCCGACGATGTCCCCCGGGCCAAGCAGCGCCAGGATCACATCCCGCCCATCCACCTGCTCGATGTGGATCTTTAACGTGCCGGAGCGGATCAGGTAGACCACCTCGCCGGGCTGCTCGGCGGTGATCAGGCTGTAGCCGGGTGGGAAAACCCGGCTGTACAGCCGGCTGAGCACATGGCCGGCCTGCGCCGCGGATAGTCCGCGAAACAGCTCGATCTCGTCGATATCCTGAAGCGTCATTACAGGCATGGCTCCCTCCTGGCGATCATCCCTGGCCTGATTATAACCCAGCGCTTCATTCCGGGCAGCGCCCTACCCGCAAGCCGGGTGGGCGGTTTTAATCGCCGGTCAACGCCGGCAGAACGGGCTGCGTCTCCAGGCAGCGGCAGCGCTCACTCAGCGCCGCCGGCAGGCTAATCTCCTGGCCTTCCCGGGCGGCAAATGCGCCCGGGAAGCGCCCGGCTGCGGCGGCTTCGATGCGCTCGATCTCGTCATCCGGGTAGGTAGGGTCGTGGTGGAACAGCGCCAGGCGCTCCACCCCGGCCGCCAGGGCCACCTCGCAGGCCATCTCGGCCGTCGAATGGCCCCAGCCCTGCGTGGCTCGCCGCCCACCGCCCTGGCCCAGGTAATGCTCCTGGGTATACTGGGCATCGTGGATCAACAGACCGGCCCCACGGGCGAAATCGGCCAGCCGGCGATCGGTGCTTGAATAGCCTTCCGTATCGGTGGCATAGACCAGCGATTGGCCGCGCCAGTCGATGCGATAGATCAACGTGCCGCCCGGGTGAGCGTATGAGCGCAGCGCCCGCACCAGCAGCCGGTCACTGTCTGCCGCCGGGGGCAGGTGGACCCCGGCGGGGTACTGCTGCGGCGGGCCACCCTGGGTGGAGAGCGCCAGGCAGCTGCTCTCGCTGATGGCGTGGATCTCCTTCGATGCGCTCATATCGTACAGCGTGATCGGGAAGACCGGCGGGACCATATTCTGCGCCAGCACCTGCGACAGGTCGCGCTCAAAGGTATGCGGGCCAAAGATGTGCAGGCGCGTGGTGGGCACAAAGGCCGGGGCAAAGAACGGGAACCCCTGGGTATGGTCATGGTGCATGTGGCTGAAGAGCAGCGTGGCCGCGACCGGCTGGCCTGCTGCGGCGCTGCGCTGCAGCAGGGAGCGTCCCAGGGCGATGATCCCGGTGCCGGCATCCAGGATGAGCACCTGTCGCCCGGCGCGCACTTCCACGCACGGGGTATTGCCGCCCACATGGATCGTATCGGGGCCTGGGGCCGGGTAGCTGCCACGCACACCCCAAAACCGCACGCTTAGTTCTTGACTGTTCTCCATAGCGCTCCTCCTCGGCTCGATGGTTTCTGGCCTTATTATGTCAGACGTTCCCAAGTTGTCCAAGGAAAAATTTCCCACATCCGAGCGGCAATTTTGCCATCAAAGAATCGTTCTGGATAAGTGTATGATTGGTTAATCGTAGTGGTAGTAGGGCCTGTGGATATGTGGATAAACTTGAGGATAACCCACAAAAGCCCCATATCTGGCGGTCGCGGACGGCTGCTGCCCGCCATACAGTGGCGCGCGGTGGCGCGTTTATCCACGGCGCACTTGGGGAGGCGATTGAGGAATTAGAGCGCTTTTTTTTAATCCCACAGTGCAAAAAGAGATATAGGAAAGCTTCCAACGGACCCCCCATATATGGGGGTGAGCCGGGCCGGGCAGTTCGAACAAATTGGCGAGTTTTCCCCAATTGACTCGACTTATCCACAGTTTTCCCCCACTTATCCACAGTTTTTGGCTCAGGGGAGATATCTCGATAGAAAACTTGCACCCCAAATATAGGGGCGCGCTCGCTCACCTGTACCGATATAGTTGACAGGCTCCGCCGGCAGGGGTAAGATAGCTGCGCTGTTGATTAAAGAAAAATATGGAGGCAGCCTATGATGCGCCGCCTGTTGGCTGCCATCCTGCGCATGCTGTACGATTATCGCGATAAAATCCGCTCCTTCCAACCGAACGCCCGCCTTTACCTGCTCAACGTCGCCCTGATCGGTGCGGCGATGGGCGTTTACCGCCTGCTGTTCAACTTCTACGTGCTCAGCCTGGGCTACGACGAGGCCCTGCTTGGGCGGTTGGTGACCGTCTCCAGCCTGACCGCCCTGCTGGCGGCCTTGCCGATGGGTTACCTGGCTGACCAGATCGGCCGCAAAGGTTCGCTGATCCTCTCCGGAGCGCTGACCTGCCTGTCGATCCTGGTGATGGTGCAGTTTCCCGGCGTGACGGTTTTCTACCTGGCCAATCTGCTGCTGGGTGTGGCGCAGAGCCTGGGCGGGGTGACCACCGGGCCGTTCCTGATGGAGAACAGCTCGGACCACGAGCGCACCTACCTGTTCAGTATCAACTCCGGGCTGCAAATGGTCTCGGCGTCGGTCGGCAACTGGATCGGCGGCTCTCTGCCGGGCTGGTTGGCTGGAGCACTGGCTGCCTCGGCCACCAGCGCAGCCGCCTATGGCGCTGCGCTGGCGCTGGTGGCGCTGGCGGGTTTTGCTTCGCTGCTGCCGCTGGGCTTCATCCGCTCGCCGCGCCTGGCGCGCAGCCAGCGTTCGGTGTTTGCCCCGCTCAGCTATGCTCGCCGGCGTCCCGGCGAGCTGTCTCGGCTGATCCTGCCGATGCTGATCACTTCCATCGGCGCCGGGCTGATCATGCCGTTTATGAATGTCTTCTTCCGTCAGGTGCACCACCAGCCCGACCCGACCATCGGGGCGATGTTTGCCTGGGGATCGCTGGCGATGGGCGTAGGCCTGCTGGCTGCGCCTCCGCTGGCTGACCGGATGGGCAAGATCCAGCTGGTGGTGGTCAGCCAGGCGCTCTCGATCCCGTTCCTGGTGCTGCTGGGTTTCGCTCCGCTGTTCTGGATCAGCGCCGCGGCATATTATGTGCGGCTGGCGCTAATGAACATGAGCGGCCCGATCTACCAGACCTTTGTGATGGAGCACGCCGAACAGGAATCGCGTGCCACGGTCGCCAGCCTGGTGAGCATGTCCTGGAACTTCGGCTGGGCCTTCAGCCCGATGATCAGCGGCTGGCTGCAGGTGCGCTATGGCTTTGGCCCGGCTTTCCTGGGTACGATCGTGTTGTATACGCTCTCCACGGTGATGTACTATGTCTATTTCTGGCGCCCGGCGCGGGCGGATCTTTCCGCTCGACCCAATCAGGTTTCGTAACCTCTGCGGTCCGGCTGCATCTAAGCATTAACAACAGACATGGAACCTGGAGGTATACGATGATGGAAATGGTGATTGATTTCCCGGGCGGGTCGCGCGTCGACGCCCACTTTGGCCCATTCACGGTTATGACCGACCAACCGCCGGCTGCTTCGGCGCCCACCCCCTTTGCCACTTTCCTGGCTTCGATTGGCGCCTGCGCCGGGATCTACGTGCTGGGCTTCTGCCAGCAGCGCGGCCTGCCCAGTGAGGGCATTCGCATCGTGCAGCGCATGCACAGCGACCCGTTCAGCGGCATGGTGTCCAAGATCGACCTGGAGATCCAGGCTCCCCCCACCTTCCCTGAGAAGTACCTGCCGGCGCTGATTCGCACCGCCGAGCTGTGCGCGGTCAAGAAGCACTTTGAGCGCCCGCCGCAGATCGAGGTGACGGCGGTCAATTACCAGGCGGCTTAACGAATTCGGGGGCGGCGCACCGCCCCCGAAGCATTTAAACTGCCGGGCGTTTATTCCGGGCCGATATGGGTGCCCTTGTGCAGCACGGTGCTCTTTGGGATGACCACGATCCCGTCGCGCACGACCCAGTTTTTCTCGTCGATCTCGGTGCCGCGCGGGAAGGACTGGATCACCACCCCCTCGGCGATGCGTACGTTCTTGTCTAATATAGCGCCTTCAATGCGGCAGCCCTGGCCGATGCCCAGGGGCACACCGCCTCGCAGCGAGTCGCTTTGCCGATCGTAGTAGTCGGCGCCCATCATGATCGTATTGCTCATCGTCACGTCGTCGGACACCTGGCTGCGCAGGCCGACGATGGAATTGTTGATTTCGGCCTGGTGGATCAGGCTGCCTTCGGCCAGCAGCACGTTGGTCAGCCGGGCGCCGTCGATCACCGAGCCGGGCAGGAAGCGGGCGTGGGTGTAGATCGGACGCACCGGGTCGTGGAAGGTGAACGGTGGGGCGGGCTGGGCCAGCATCAGGTTGGTATCGTAGAACGAGCGGATCGTTCCAATATCCTCCCAGTAATCGTCAAAGTCAAACCCCACCACGGTATGACTCTGCAGCACGTTGGGGATGATCTGCCCGCCGAAATCGTCGTAGTCGGTGTTGGTGAGCAGGTCGACCAGTACTTCGGTGTTGAAAATATAAATTCCTAACGATGCCAGGTAGGGGCGAGCCGGGTCGTCGCGGCTGACAAATTGGGACAGGATCTCGGGGTCGCGCGGCTTCTCGACGAACGAACTGATCGTGAAATCGTCGTTGCGTTTCAGCAGCCCGAAGCGCGATGCGTCGGCGGCGGCCACCGGCTGCACGGCCACGGTGATATCGGCCTTGTGGTCCCAGTGGAAGCGTGCCATCTGTTCGTAATCCATGCGATACAGGTGGTCGCCGGCCAGGATCAGCACCTGGTCGGCTTTGGTGGTCTTGATCTCGGTCAGCTGTTTGCGCACGGCGTCGGCGGTGCCGGTGTACCAGTCGCTGCTGGAAGGGGTTTGCTCGGCGGCCAGAATTTCGACCCAGCCCTGATGGAAAGCGTCGAAAACGTAGGTCTGGGTGATATGGCGGTGCAGCGAAACCGAGTTGAACTGGGTCAGCACGGCGATGCGGTGGATGCCCGAGTTGATACAGTTGCTGATCGGCACGTCGATCAGGCGGTATTTCCCTGCGATCGGGACGGCCGGTTTGGAGCGCTGGCGGGTGAGCGGGTACAGGCGCTTGCCCACCCCTCCGCCGAGGATCACGCCCAGGATTGAATCGAGTACAGCCACGAAATGCCTCCTTGTTGTTTTTAAGCCGGTGGCCAATACCGTACGGTATTGCGCCCGGCCCGTTTTGCTTCGCTTAGCGCCTGGTCGGCCTTGGCGATCAGATCGTCGATGCCGCTGTCGCGCCGTGCGTCGTATTCGACCACCCCGATGCTGGTGGTCAGGCGCAGCATATCGGCCCCGGCGGGCAGCACCAGCATCTCCACCGCCTGGCGCAGGCGCTGGGCGGCCAGCAAGGCCTCTTCCTGGTGGGTGTGCGGCAGGAAGGCGGCGAATTCCTCCCCGCCGATGCGTCCGAAGATGTCGGCGGCCCGCAGCTCGCGCGCAAGCACCTGTGCCACCAGGCGCAGCGCCTGGTCGCCGGTGGTGTGCCCGTAGCGGTCGTTGACCGGTTTGAAGTGGTCGATATCGATCCGCAGCATGGTCAGCGGCTGATCATAGCGGCGGGCCAGCTCGAAGGCCTGCTCGGCCATGGTGAAGAAGTGCCGGCGGTTGAAGATGCCGGTCAGCGGGTCGCTGGTGGCCAGCTCTTGCAGCTCATTGGTGCGCAAGGCCAGCTGGCTGTCCAGCTGGTCGTTCTGGCGGGCGTTTTCGATCGCTGCGGCAGCCTGGGCGGCGTAGGCGCTGAACAGGGCCAGGTCGTCCAGGTCATATGCGGCCGGCTCGCCGGCTGCCAGCAGAGCGCCGTGCAGTGTGCTGCGCGCCGCCAGCGGGGCACATAGCACGCTGCAGCGCCGGCGAGCGCCGCCCTGGCGCAGGCCGCGCGGCAGCGCTTCGGCCAGGATGTCCTCCACCAGGCGGCCCTGGCGGGCATCCAGGGCTTCTTGCAGAGCGGCGTAGACCGCCTTCTCTTGCGGCGGTTCCAGCGCCTGCCCGGCCCGGTCGCGGCACTGCACAAAGTCCAGCCCGCCATCGTTTTGCAGCAGCGCCAGGTAGCCAAACCCGGCGTCATACAACTCCAGCGCCTGGCGCAGGATCAAATCCAGCGCCGCCGGCAGCGAGCGCGCTTCAGACAGGCGCAGCAGGGCTTCAAACTGCCTGTTCAGCCGGTCGGGTTTCATTTGCTCCTCCTGTCTGGCGGCTGCCGGTCCCGGAAATTAAGCAAAGCGGGTGGGAAGAGCTGTATGGCTCGTCCCACCCGCCTTCAGGGATGGTGCCGAAGGTGGGAATCGAACCCACACTCCTCACGGAACACGATTTTGAGACGTGCGCGTCTGCCAGTTCCGCCACTTCGGCTGGAATGCGGTTCTAGTATATCGAATGTTTGCTGCCCGGTCAAGGAGGAGTGGGCAAGCCAAAATTCGTGTATAATTCCTGCGCATAATGTTAAAAACTGAACCGGCGCATCGGCGCCCGGCCTTTTGGGAGTGTAAATAACCTGCTATGAAACTTGGCATTCTCGGCCTGCCTCAGGCCGGCAAAACCACGATCTTTAACGCCCTGACCCGCGGCGACCAGCCCACCAGCATGAGCGGTGGGCGCTTTGAAGTGCATACCGGCGTGGTGGATGTGCCCGACGAGCGCATCGACCGGCTGAGCGGGATGTTCAAACCGCAGAAGACGATCTACGCCAAGGTGATTTACGCCGATATCGCCGGGTTGGAAGGCAAAGGCGCCGAAGACGGCGCCGCCCAGAAGAGCGGGTTGTCTGGACAACTTCTCAATCAGCTGGCCCAGATGGATGGCTTTGTCCACGTGGTGCGCTGCTTTGAGAACGCCAGCGTGCCCCATCCGTCCGGTTCGGTTGACCCGCAGCGCGATATCACGGCGCTGGACGGCGAACTGCTGCTCAACGACCTGATCATGGTCGAGCGCCGGGTAGAGAAGCTGACCGAAGAGCGCAAGAAGGGCGGTGGGCGCGACAAGGCCGTCATCGAGCGCGAGCTGGAGTTGTTCACCCACTTCCAGGATACGCTCAGCGCCGGCACGCCGCTGCGCGACATCGAGATCAGCCCCGAGGACGAGAAGAACCTGGGCGGGTTCGGTTTTGCCACGCGCAAGCCGGTGCTGCTGCTGCTCAACCTGGGCGACGGTCAGGAGCCGCCCGTCATTACCTACCCGCACCAGTGCTCCGCCGTCCTGCCCCTGCAGGGCAAGCTGGAGATGGAGCTGGCGCAGCTGCCGCCCGATGAGGCCCAGGTGTTCATGGAAGACTTTGGCATCCAGGAATTGGGCCTGCAGCGCGTCATCCGGGTGTCGTATGACCTGCTCGGGCAGCAGTCGTTCTTCACCGTGGGCGAAGACGAAGTGCGCGCCTGGACGGTGCGGCGCGGCGCTTCAGCCGTGGAGGCCGCCGGGGCAATCCACACCGACCTGCAGAAGGGCTTCATCCGGGCCGAGATCGTCGGCTACGATGACCTGGTGGGCCTGGGCGGGATGGCTGAAGCGCGCTCGCGCGGCAAGCTGCGCCTGGAAGGTAAGGAATACATCGTCAAAGACGGTGAGATCATGCACGTACGCTTCAGCCCGTCCTAGACCGGCTGGCAGCGTATCGACCGGCGAGGGGGCAATCCGCTTGTTCATTTGTAGGCTAGATACAGAAAGGTACTCATGACCACCTATACTCAATCACGTTGGAGCCTGGATGACCTGTTCCCGGCCCTCAATGGCCCGGAAGTGAAAGACGCCCTGGCTGAACTGGACCGCTGCACCGCCGCGTTCGAAGCGCACCGCGCCGCCCTGGCGGCGGATATGCCCGCCGATGCGTTCCTGGCGGTAGTGCGTGACCTGGAAGCGCTCAACCACCAGGGGTACCGCGTCTACGGTTTCGCCAGCCTGTCCTTTGCCGCCGATACACAGGATCAACTGGCGCAGAGCTTTATGGGCCAGGTGATGCAGAAGCTGGCCGAGATGGAGAACCGCACCCTGTTCTTCAGCCTGTGGTGGAAAGACCTGGATGAAGCCGCCGCGGCCCGCCTGCTGGACGCTGCAGGCGATTACCGCTACTGGCTGGAGCAGATGCGCCTGTTCAAGCCGCACACCCTCAGCGAGGCCGAAGAGAAGATCATCAACATCAAGAACACCACCGGCTTCAGCGCGCTGACCAACCTGTACGACAGCATCACCAACCGCTACACCTTCAAGATCACCGTCGACGGTGAGCCGCGCGAGCTGACCCGCGGCGAGTTGATGGTCTACGCCCGCCATGCCGACCCCGAACTGCGCCGGGCCGCTTATCAGGAGCTGTACCGCGTCTACGGCGAGGAAGCCCCGGTGCTTGGCCAGATCTACCAGTACGTGGTGCAGGACTGGCGCAACGAGCAGGTCTCCCTGCGCCATTTTCCGGCCCCGATCTCGGCCCGCAACCTGATCAACGATATCCCGGATGCGGTGGTCGATACGCTGGTGGAAGTCAGCCGGCAGAACGCGCCGGTCTTCCAGCGCTATTTCCGCCTGAAAGCCCGCAAGCTGGGCATGCAGCGTCTGCGCCGCTACGACGTCTACGCTCCGATCAGCGCTTCCGATAAGCGCTACGATTTTAACCAGGCCGCCGGCATGGTGCTGGATTCGTTCGCCGAGTTCAACCCCGGCATGGCCCGTCTGGCGCAGCGCGTCTTCGACCAGGGCCACCTGGACAGCGAAGTGCGCAAGGGCAAGCGCAGCGGCGCGTTCTGCGCCACCGTTACCCCCGACCTGGCGCCGTGGGTGCTGGTCAATTACCAGGGCCGCGCCGATGACGTGGCCACCCTGGCGCACGAGATGGGCCACGCGGTGCATTCCCTGCTGGCCGACCAGCACAGCCTGTTCACCCAGCATGCCTGCCTGCCGCTGGCCGAGACCGCCTCGACCTTCGGCGAGATGATGTTGATCGACCGCCTGCTGGCCAACGAGAGCGATCCCGGTGTGCGCCGGGATATGCTCTTCCGCCAGGTGGATGACGCCTACGCCACCATTCAGCGCCAGATCTACTTCGCCATGTTTGAGCGCACCGCCCACGAGATGATCCAGCAGGGCGCTTCGGTGGACGAAGTCTCGAAGGCCTATATGGAGAACCTGGCCGGGCAGTTCGGCGACGCGGTGGATGTGGCCGAAGAGTTCCGCTATGAGTGGGTCTCGATCCCGCACTTCTTCCACACCCCGTTCTACGTGTATGCCTACTCGTTCGGCCAGCTGTTGGTGCTCTCGCTGTACCAGCAGTTCAAGGCCGAAGGCGCGTCGTTTAAGCCGCGCTACCTGCAGCTGCTCTCGGCCGGCGGTTCGCTGCCGCCGATGACCGTCCTGGACCAGGCCGGTGTAGACGTGCGCCAGGCGGCTTTCTGGCAGGGCGGCTACGATGTGGTGGCGCGTGCTATCGAGCAGCTTGAACAGCTGCCCGACTAGCCGCCGCCTGGGAGCCGCGCTGTGAAGACACAAGCAAACCCCGAACTGGCCCCGCTGTTCGCCGCGGTGGGCGAGGCGCTGCGCCAGAACCAGGCCGCGCTGAACGCCGCTGACGCGCTCAACGGCAACCACGGCGATCACATGGTGGCGGTCTTTGAGATCGCCGAGCAGGCGGTGCAGGAGAAGCAGGCCGATGGGCTGCCTGCGGCGATGGAATATGCCGCGGCCGTGCTCGATTCGGAGCGGGGCAACGCCTCGGCCGGGCTGTATGCCGCCGGGCTGCGCCGCATGGCTGAGCAGTTCCGCCAGTACAACGTTGAGACGGCCGACCTGGTGGGGTATGTGCAGCAGGCGCTGGCGGGCGACGCCCGTCCGCCGGATGCCGGCGCTGTTCCGCAGGGCATGGCCGGTGGGACAGCCGCCGGGTACGGCGACCCAGGCGACAGCGCTGCCGCGGCCAACGTGCTCAAGGCGCTGGTCAACGGGCTGGCGGCGTGGGCCGAGAGCGCCGGCCCGGGCGGCAGCCCTGCGCCGGGCGATCCGGCCGGCGCGTATAAGCTGAAGATGGGCGCGCTGTTCGAGTTCGGCATGGCTTACCTGCAGGCCCGCCAGCGCGGCGGCGACCGGGTGGACACCCTGGCCGACGCAGCCGCCACGGTCAGCCCGCTCAGCCAGGCGCCGCATCGCTACCAATCCGCCCGGCTGGCTATCGCCGCCCTGTTGCGCGCCATCCAGGCCGCCTGACGGCGCTCAAACCAGGTTCTTTCCGGCGGTGGGCGCTCCACCTCGAGCGCCCGCCGCCGGCCTCATTCTGATAACGCGAACCCCACCTCTAGAACGGGAATTCTTCCTCATCCGGCGGCGCGGCCGGCTCGTCCTCGCCCGGTTTGCGGTCCAGGATCTGCATGCTGGCCGCCACCACCTTGACCGCGGTGCGCTTTTCGCCGTCCTTCTCGTAGCTGTCCAGCTGCAGCCGGCCTTCAATGAACACCAGCCGGCCCTTGCCCAGGTATTCCTGGCAGATCTCGCCCAGGCGGCCCCAGGCTTCAATGTTGAACCAGTCGGTGCGTTCGCGCGCCTCGCCTTCGCCCGACTTCCAATGCCGATCAACGGCCAGGCTGAAATGGGTCACCTTGGCGCCCTTGGGGGTGAAGCGCGTTTCCGGGTCTCGACCCAGGCGCCCGATCAACTGCACACGGTTAAGCGATGGCATTCCGGTTCTCCTTTCCGTCTTCCCCGGGTCTATAAACCGGGGCTATTTCCAGTGTAGCGCGTGTTCCGCACCTGTCAAGGTGAATTTTGACGCCGCGATGGCCCGCCTTGCGCCGGGGCCGCCCGCCGGATTGCACATTTCTGCTTTCGCTGGTATCCTTGGGAGCGCACAGCCCCCGGGTCCACCGGCGGGGCTGGTTCCAATCTTGTGAAAGGGATCCTGAACCTATGTATGTCGCAATCGAGGGCGTGATTGGCGTGGGCAAGACCACGCTGGCTCGCCGGCTGCAGCCGATCTTTCAATCCGGGCTTTTGTTGGAAGTCTTTGAAGAGAACCCGTTCCTGTCCGACTTTTACGGCGACCGGGAACGCTATGCCTTTCAGACGCAGATCTTTTTCTTGCTCAGCCGTTATCACCAGCAGCGCCGCACGGTTAGCGAACTTCTGGGCCACGGCGGGCTGATCGCCGATTACACCTTCGAAAAAGACGCCCTGTTTGCCCGCATCAACCTGAAAGGCGATGAGCTGGACATGTACCAACGCGTCCACGAAGCGCTGGCGGAAAAGATCACCGTGCCCGACCTGGTGGTGTACCTGAAGGCCGATACGGAAGTGCTGATGGAGCGCATCGCCCAGCGCGACCGCCCCTATGAGCGCAACATGGAACGCGCTTACATCGATGAGCTGAACCGCGCCTATGACGCCTTTTTCAGCGATGGACAGGAGCGCCGTTCGCCGGTGCTGATGATCGACACCAACCACCTGAACTATGTGCAGCGCTCCGTCGACCTGGAGTGGGTGGCGGACCGCATTCGCCAGGCGCTCAAGCTGCCGCCGTACCAGCAGGAACTGCCGTTATCGCTGGTTGATTGATGCAGGTATAATTAGGGGCGAGTTCAGGGAGGCCGGGGATGCGCATCACACGAGAGACTTTGATGAAGATCGCTGCCGATGCGGCGGCGCGCCGGGCGCGCAGCGCGCCCGACCTGCTGGCGGCCTACCTGTGCGGCTCGCTGCTGGACGACGAATACCTGTTGGGCGGGACGACCGACATCGACCTGGTGTTCGTGTATGCTGCCCAGGCTCCGGGACGGCGCGAGGTGGTGCGCCTGACCGACGAAGTGCACCTGGACATCCTGCATCACGACCAGCGCGCCTACCGTGACACGCGCAAGCTGCGCGTGCATCCGTGGATGGGGCCGGTGCTGAACGGCTGCAAGGTGCTCTACGACCCGCAGCATTTCATGGATTTCACCCAGGCCAGCGTGCGCGGCCAGTATGACCGGCCCGATCACGTCTTTGCTCGCGCTCGCCCGTTAGCCGAGGATGCGCGCCAGCTGTGGATGGGCTTGAACCTGGGCGAGACCGACGCCGGTCCGGCCGAGGTGGACGCCTATCTGCGGGCGCTGGAGCAGGCGGTGAACGCCATCTGCAGCCTGAAGGGCGGGCCGCTTTCCGAACGACGCTTCCTGCCCCACTTCCAGAAGCGCGCCGAGCAGCTGGGCCGTCCCGGGTTATACGCCGGTCTGCTGGGCCTGCTGGGCTGGCCTAACATCGCCGCCGAGTCTCCGGCAGTGCTGGAAGCCTGGCTGCCGGACTGGGGCGCCGCCTACCAGGCCGCCTGCGGAGCGGGGGGCGTTGGCGCCGCCGGTGACGCCGGTGACGCCGGCGCCGCTGGAGAGACCGGCGTGCCCGCCGCCGCTGCCGGCGATCCGCTGCTGCGCCTGCACCCCGACCGGCTGCATTATTACTCGGCTGCGTTCCAATTCTGGCTGGAGAGCGGCAAAGCCGAAGCGGTGCTGTGGCCGTTGGCGCGCACCTGGACCGCCGCCGCCCTGCGCCTGCCCGCCGGCAGCCCCGAGCTAGCCGGCTGGCGCGCAGCCTTCTCGCGCCTGGGCCTGGCCGGCCTGCCCTTCACCGGCCGCATCGACGCGCTGGACGCCTACCTGGATGGCATCGACGAGCAGCTCGAGCGCTGGGCCCGCGCCAACGGCGCCTGGGAAGAGTGAAAAAACTGATTGTTTCACGTGAAACAAATCCAAACCATTGCACAGGTCTCCCCTCAAAAATTCGCCGACCGCCTGGCTGTGCTGGTGATCCTGGCCCTGGTCGTTGGCCTGGCGGCGGCCGTTCGCCTGCCGCTGGCGCTGCGCCAGAACTTCCCGCTGAATGACGGCGGGTTGTTCTTCCAGATGACGCGTGACCTGCAGGCCAATGGCTACCGGCTGCCCGCCTACACCACCTACAACTTCCGCAATATCCCCTTCGCTTACCCGCCGCTGCCGTTCTATTTCTCCGGCTTGCTCTCCGATCTGACCGGGATTGACCTGATCGAGCTGTTCCGCTTCCTGCCGCTGGCCTTCAACCTGCTAACCGTGCTGGCGGTGTACCTGCTGGCCCGGGAGTGGCTCGCAGATCAGATGTCCGCCTTGCAAGCGGCGCTGATCTTTGGGCTGCTGCTGCCCGGTTACGAGTGGCAGATTATGGGCGGCGGCGTCACTCGCTCGCCGGCGTACTTTTTCTCGGTGCTGGCGCTGTATTTCACGCTGCGCGCCCTGAAGGCCGCGCCTGCGGACCGGGCGGCGCGGCTGCGCGCCTGGCTGCCGGCCTGGCTGTTGCTCTGGCTGACTGGCGTCAGCCATTTGCAGATCTTCTACATCACCGCCATCTGGGTGGTGGTGATTGTGCTTTACCATACCCGTTCGTGGCGCAGCCTGGCGGTCCTGGCGGGGTTGTTTGCCGCGGTTGGGCTGGCCCTGGCTCCGTACGGGCTGGCGGTCATTAATCGGCACGGCCTGCAGCCCTTCCTGGCGGCGTTTTCCACCGGGCACTACCGCCAGTGGCTGGGCTTGATCCTGATCCCGTTCTCCAACCTGACCGGCGAGATGCGCATGACCCCGGTTTTCATCTTCGCCGTGCTGGGCATCCTGCGCCGCGCTTACCGCAAGGATTATCTGTTTGTCTGGCTGCTGCTGGCCTCGGCTGTGCTTGATCCGCGCGGCCTGACGCGTGACCTGGCGATCCTGTTCAGCCTGGCTGCCGCAGACGCCATCTTCCAACTCGCGCTGCCTGCAGTCAGCGGCGCACCGGCCCGGCATACACTGCCCGCCGGCGCGGCAGGCGGCGCGGCGCCCGACGACCCGGGCGAGCTGATGCCCCAGGTGAAACCCCCGTCCACTGCCCCGGTTATGGCGGTGATTCTGTACCTGCTGTTCGCCTCCGCATTGGTCACCCGTTTTCTGGCGGACAGCGAAACGCACGTCTTCAAG
>JBJSYW010000006.1:0-7330 GCA_046089985.1 Chloroflexota bacterium | reverse complement strand
TACGCAAATCGCCGGCTCCCACGCCGCCGTCGCCCACGCCGTCCACTCCGGCCGGGCCGACGCCGGGATCGGCATCGCCGCCGCCGCCCGCTCCCTGGGCCTGGCTTTCATCGCGCTCTTCGACGAGCCGTACGAGATCGCCCTACCCGCCGACCTGGCGGTCCAACCACCCTTCACCGCCCTGCTTGACCTGCTGGCCAGCGCCGGTTTCCGCGCCGCGGTGCGCACCCTTGACGGCTATGCCGTGCCGCAAGACAGCGGCCGGGTGGATATCATTGAATAGGAAAGCGTGCCCATGAAACTCCCCAGCATCTTGCGCTCCATCCTGCCGCTAACGCTGCTGCTCGCCGGCTGCGCTCCGGCATCCGCCCCCACCGCCGCCTCACCCGCTGCGCCCACCTCGACCACGGCTGCTGCCCGCCCGGTTGACCTGAACGTATTCGCCGCAGCTTCACTCACCGAGGCCTTCGGCGAGCTTGGCCCACTCTTTGAAGCCGCCCACCCCGGGGTGACCGTGGTGTTCAACTTCGCTGGTTCGCAGCAGCTGGCCCAGCAGATCAACGAAGGCGCCCCGGCCGACGTCTTCGCCAGCGCCAGCCAGAAACCGCTCCAGGCGGTGATCAGCGCCGGCGGGATCCTCACCGGCACGCAGCAGATTTTCGCCCGCAACCGCCTGGTGGTGATCTTCCCCAAAGACAACCCGAGCAAGCTGGCTCAGCTGCGGGACCTGGCCGGGCCGGGGCTGAAACTGGTGCTGGCAGCCAAAGAAGTCCCGGTGGGCCAGTATGCCCTGGACTTTCTCGATAAAGCCGCCGCCGATCCGGCCCTGGGTGCGACCTTCAAAGACGGCGTGCTGGGCAATGTCGTTTCCTATGAAGACAACGTCAAAGCCGTGGTGGCCAAGGTGGCCCTGGGCGAGGCCGACGCCGGCATCGTCTACACCACCGATATCCTGGGCGCTAATGCCGCTCAATTGGCCTGGATCGAGATCCCCGATGCGCTGAACGTGATCGCCGCTTACCCGATCGCCGCCTTGGCCGCCAGCCGCAGCCCGGATCTGGCCCAGGCGTTCATTGACCTGGTGCTCTCGCCGCAAGGCCAGGCTGTGCTGGCAAGCGATAACTTCATGCCCGCTGCTGGGAAGTGACGGGACGTTGAGCCGCATCCCCTGGGACCAGACCCGTTCTGAGACCGCCGCCGGCAAGCCCGGCCGCGACGCCACCCGGCCCACCGCCGGCGTCGGGAATACCACCGCCGGCGGCGGGAGTACCACCGCCGGCCCAACCGCCGGGCTGCGCCGCCTGGCCGGGTCGGCCTGGCGCGTCTCGGCCCTGCCGCTGGCGCTGTTCTTCCTGGCCCCGGTGGCGGCGCTGTTCACCCGCATCAGCCTGGCCGGCGTGCTGGAGAACCTGCGCCGCCCCGCCACGCTGCAGGCGGTCGGCATCAGCCTGCGCACCACCCTGCTCAGCCTGGCGATCATCCTGCTGCTGGGTACGCCGCTGGCCTACCTGATGGGCCGCAGCCGCTTCCGCGGCAAGAAACTGCTCGATACGTTGATCGACCTGCCCACCGTGCTGCCGCCGTCGGTGGCCGGGTTGGCGCTGCTGATGACCTTCGGCCGGCGCGGCCCGCTGGGCGGGCTGCTGGATGAACTGGGCGTGCAGCTGGCCTTCACCACCGCCGCGGTGGTGCTGGCGCAGGTGTTCATCGCCGCCCCGTTCTACGTGCGCGCCGCCGCGGTCGGCTTCTCCGCCATCGACCCGGAGATCATCCAGGCCGCCCAGCTGGATGGAGCCGGCCGCTGGCAAACCCTGCGCTACGTGATCTTCCCGCTGGCCCGCTTCGCCCTGCTCAGCGGCGCGATGATGAGCTGGGCGCGCGCCCTGGGCGAGTTCGGCGCGACGATGATCTTCGCCGGCAACTTCCCCGGGCGCACCCAAACCATGCCCACCGCCATCTACCTGGGCTTCGAGCGCGACCTGGACAGCGCCCTGACCCTCTCGGTGATCCTGGTAGCCGCTTCATTCCTGGCCCTGCTGGCGATCAAAGTCCTGATCGCCCGCGAAGGGGAATAATCGGTGAGCAGACCGGACGACCAATGGTCGCCCGGCCTGCTCACCAACTACTCTGGCCGCCGGGCGGAGAGGGCCAGGCTGTACACCTCGACCCCGGCGCCCTGCCCGTAGCTGGCGCTGCGGACCGCCTGGATCTCCACGAAACCGGCCTGCGCCGCCAGGTCCAGGTACTCACGCTCGGGCAGCGCGCCGAACACACACCCCGGCCAGCCGCGCGGGTCGGCGCGCAGCGCCGGCGGGAACGAGCCGCTGGTGACCATATCCGACACTTCCAACCGCCCGCCCGGTTTCAACACCCGCAGCGCCTCGCGGAAAACCAGCCCCTTGTCTTCGGTCAGGTTGATCACGCAGTTTGAGATCACCACGTCCACCGAGGCGTCCTCCACCGGCAGCGCTTCCGCCTGCCCCAGGCGGAACTCGACCTGCGCCAGCCCGGCCTTGTCTGCCCCGCGCCGGGCGCGCGCGATCATCTCGGGGGTCATATCCACCCCGATCACCCGGCCGGACGGGCCAACCCGCCGGGCCGCCAGGAACGCGTCCAGCCCGGCGCCGCTGCCGATATCCAGCACCACCTCGCCCAGCTGCAGACCCGCCAGCGCAGTTGGGTTGCCGCAGCCCAGCGCCAGCTGCCCGGCCTCCGCCGGCGCGTCCTGCTGCTCATCCGGCGCATAGTTCGGGTTGAACGCCACCTGTGTGTTGATCTGCGCCGCGTCGACCAGCGGGTCCAGGCTCTCCAGCGCGATCAGCCCGGCCCCGCCGGCCTCGCCGCAGCATGATCCGCCGCCCGAAGCCTGCCCGTCGACCTGGATCAGCTGCATAGCCGACTCGCCGCCGCAGCACGCCTCGCCCTCGCCGGGGATGCAGCAGCCCGTCTCGGTCAGCGCCGCAGCCCCATAATCGGCCTGCACCGCCTGGCGCGCCCCCGCCACCCGCTGCGTGCCCACCGCAACAAAGATGCTCACCTCGGCTTGCCGCCCGTCCGGCCCAGCCACCTGGGCCGCCTGCGCTTGCGAATGGCAGCACTGCCCGCTGCAGTCGACGATCACGTTGACCAGCCCGGCCTGCTCGAACCAATCACGCACCTGCGCCCGCTCAAAGCCCTGCCATACATCGGCCATCTCGCTCAGCATCCACGCGTACGGGTGCGCGTCCATATCGGTGATCACCAGCCGCCCACCCGGCTTTAACAGGCGCGCCATCTCGCGAATCGCCGCCAGCGGATCGGGGGTGTGGTGCAGGTACATGTTGGCGAAGACCGCATCCAGGCTGCCATCCGGCAGCGGCAGCGCCGCCCCATCGGCCTGGCGGTAGATGATGTTGTCGAACTGCGCCAGGTTGCGCTGCGCCACTGCCAGCATCGCAGCTGAGCCGTCCAGCACGTACACCTGCTGCACCAGCGGGGCCAGCCCAGCCGCCACAAACCCGATGCCCGCCCCCACATCGGCTGCCGCCATCTCGCGCTGCAGGTAGGCCCGCTCAATCGCCGCCTGGCGCACCGCCTCGGTAAAGTAGCCGGAGCGGATCTGGTCCCACTCCCCGGCGACCTGTTCGAAATACTCAGCAGAAGCATTGGTCATACTCATTGGGTTTCTCCTTTTGGATGGGAGGGCAGCAGGCCGGCAGCCAGCTGTCGATCTCACTGTATGCGCCATCTGCCCGCGCGCCCGGTTCAGGCCGCCTGGGCAGCGGTCAGCCAGGCGCTCACCTCGGCCTGGCTGGGGATGCGCCCGGCGCAGACCAGCTTTTCGTTGATCACCAGCCCGGGCGTCGATAGGATATGGTATGGCGCCCACTGCGCATGGTCGGTGACTTTGATCACTTCCGCCGGCAGGCCCAGCGCATCGACTGCCTCATGCGCCACCGCGGCCACTTTCTGGCAGTTGGCGCACCCGGAACCCAGCACTTTGATCGTCAGCATCGGTTACTCCTTGGTTTTTTCAGCGTTTTCGGTTTGGAGCACAATTTCAATTTGCGGGTCAATTACGATCTCAGACTTGACCGAGTTGGCCACCAGGCTGTACTTTTGCGCCGACTGCAAGGCCCGCCGGGCGCGGGCGGCAAGCGTCTGCGCGCTCTCCGCGCCGCCGGCGATGCGGATGACCGGGTAGAAGCGCAGCTGAGTGAAGATCTCGGTCCGGTCCAGCTCCACCAGCTTGACGCCTTCGGCGCGGCACTCGTATGAGAGCAGGTCCAGCTTAAAACGCTCGGCGGCCCAGATGAACATCATCATGATACAGCTGTTGGCCGCCCCCACAAAGGCATCCTCGGGGGTCAGCACGCCGGCATGCCCCTGGGCATCCGGCGGGGCCGAGAAATCCATCTCTGGCCCGTTGCCCATCTGGATCCGGCCCCAGTGAGCGCCCTTCCAGTGCACGGTAGTATGGTAGACAGTGGTCTGGCTCATTGGCCCGGGTCCTTTTCACAGTAAGCGGTGTAAGCCTGCAGCAGCGCCGCCCGGTAGGCAGGCTCTGCGCCGGCCGGAACCGCGTTGTAGATGGCGGCCTGCTCGAGCAGCGCGGCGGCGGCCGGCGCGCCGGGAGCGGCCCCGGCGGCACGCAGCTGTTCCATCAGCAGCGGCAGGGCGATCAGCGTGACCGGCTGCCCATCGATTTGCAGCGTCTGCACCGGGATCCCCGAACCACAGGCGCAGGTGGCCTGCACCGGCGCGCCCGGCTCCGGGCGCAGGTCTGGAGCGCGGTGGCCCGACGCCACGCCGGAGTCAGGCTGGGGAGCCGGCGCACGATGGTTCAGCACCGGCAGGAGCATCTCGCCGGGCAGCTGCACGCTATCCGGCGCGGGCAGGTCCGCCCCGGCCGCGCCCGCGGCATAGCCGCCGCGGCGGTCCCAGCGCCGGTCAAGCAGCCGGTCGACCTGGGCGGCGATCTCGTCCGCCAGCGCGTCGACGGCCTGCAGGCCGGCTGCGTCCAACCGGCTCAGCCCGTGCGGCTGCGCCAGCCCGCGCGCCTGCACCAGCTCGCTGACCACCAGGCCGGCGGCCGGTTTGCCTGAGTAGCGCTCAGTGCCGCGCGCCGCGCAGCGCAGCTCGCAGCCGTCCACCGCGATGGTGGGGTAAAAGCGCGCAAACGCCCGATCGCCCTCCCCACCGGCCAGGAACAGCGGCAGGCAGATCGTCACCGTATCCTCCGGCCGCAGCTGCTCCAGCACCTTCAGCGCCGCCAGGCGGGTGACCGTGCCCTCGGGCAGCTCCTCGCCCGAGCAGGCGATGATACCCACTTTTTTCTTCGGCAGGTCAACCATGCTGCGGCTCCTCTCCGTCCTGCGCAGCGCCGGCCGGGCTGCTCGCCGCCTGCAGGCGGTCAACCTGGGCGGCGATCTCCTCTGCCAGCGCCTGGGCCAGCTGCAGCCCACCTTCGTTCAGCTCGGCGATGCCCTGCGGTTTGAACTGCTTATAGCGCCGGTAGACATCCAGCACGGCATACGCCTGCGCCACCTGGCCGCCGCTCTCCTGCACCATCTTGGTGGCGCAGGCCAGCTTGCAGCCGTCGATGGTGATGGCCGGCGCCGCCGCCAGGGCCGCCTGGACGGCGTCATCGCCCATCACCAGCATCGCCAGCGCCACCAGGCGGGTCTGGTCGGGGCGCAGCTCACCGGTCACAGCATACGCCGCCTGGCGCGTGACCGAGCCATACGTTTTGCCGATGCCGCTGCACGGCACAATCACCACCCGTTCGGGTTCGTCCGCTCCAGCTGCCATGCCTAGCTGCGCTCCTGTCTGGCTTCCACCTGGATGCGGGCGTAATAGGCCGCCGCGTCCAGCAGGCGCGCCCGGTCGGCCGCCCAATCCGCCGGCTCGATCAACGCCAGCCAGCCGGCCCCATACGGGTCCTGGTTGATCAACTCCGGGGCCAACGCCATCTCGGGGTTGGCCGCCTGCACCCGCCCGCTCAGCGGTGCGCCCAGGGCGATGTTGACCTTGATCGTCTCGATCACGGCCAGCTCGTCCCCGGCCGACAGAAGCTCCCCGGCCGGCTTGACCTCGGCAAAAGCCACGTCGCCGCTGCGCTGCTGCACAAAGTCGGACAGGCCCACCCGCACCAACCCGCCATCCTCCTGCGCCCAGACGCCCTCGGCGCTGTACCAGCGGTCCCGGGCCACTTGAAAGGTGAACTTATCGACGGTGAGTTCAAAATATTCCGGCATCCCTCAGGCTCCTTGTTCGTTCAGGTCCGGGGCGCAGTGCGGGCACTCGCACCCGGTTGGGAGCGCGCCGCTGATCGCCGGCAGCGCGCCCGGGTGGAACTCCAGCAGCTCCGCCGCAGCGTGGATCAACGGCAGCAGCCGCCCGCCGGCCAGGCGATAATAGATGAACCGCCCATCCCGGCGCGCTTCCAGCAGACCGGCCTCGCGCAGCGCCATCAGGTGCTGCGAGATGTACGCCTGGCGCTGCCCCAGGGCGGCCTCCAGATGGCACACGCAGGCCTCCCCGCTGCCAATGGCCAGCAGGATCTCGATCCGTACCGGCTGGCTGAGCGCCTTGAACAGCCCGGCCAGCTGCAGTGCAGCCGGGGCCGGCTGCAGTGCAGCCAGGACTGGCTGCACCATGGTTTCGGGGGTTATATTCGCGTTCATGAATGTATTATAGGGCATATATTCCAAACCAGGAATATGACGAATGTCACGATTCCATCATGGTATCATTTCGTCCATGAAATCCTACCGCAAAGAACTCTGGTTTAACGTGCCGGCCCGGCGCGGGTTGGTTAACATCACCCCGCAGGTCGAAGAGTGCCTGCGCGAGAGCGGCATCCGCCAGGGCCTGGTCCTGGTCAATGCAAGTCATCCACAATTCCGCCTTTTCCGTCGCTCCCATCATCTTCGCCTTGCTTCTTGAGTTTGCGAATATCCCCATCCCATTTGAGCAAGTGGGTAAAGGAAACGCTGCCAACATCATCAACAGTCGCGACCACCGGGGTTTTACCACTTTGCACAAAGCCATGGAATCTGGAAACACACAAGTTGCACAGCTTCTGATCGATTATGGCGCTGATGTCCAGGCAGTGGTTACCGGTGAGGACCCTCATGGATGGAATGCTGTCCATCTTGCGGCCTTCTTTAACTTTCCTGAATTGATCAGATTGCTCGCTGGATGCGGAGCTGATATAAACTGTGCGCGTCTGAATTAAATGGCTGAAAAACAGGCAATAAGGCCGAAATAAATGGTGGTGGACAAAAAGTACTGAAAGTAGGCTGCTCCAAAAAGAGCGGCCTTTTTTGTTCTGAGAAGGGAAAAGGGG
>JBJSYW010000005.1:0-7989 GCA_046089985.1 Chloroflexota bacterium | reverse complement strand
CATACAGGGCCTGGTAACCGGCCAGCGGGTCGACCGACAGGTCTTCGTGGCGCACCACGTGCAGCCCAGGCAGACCGGCCTGGGCCTGCGCAACCACGCTGTAGACCAACCGCCACAGCAGCGCGGCCTGGGCCAGGATATCCGGGGCGCTTTTGAACGCGGCCGCCAGGGCCTCCATTTCAGGCCGGCAGGCGTCCAACCCTGCCTGCGAGAGGGTATCCATCAGCAGCGGCTGGGCCAGCAGGTCGGTGAAGTCGAACGGCCAGTCGAGGCGCTTGAGGCTGCTGGCAAAACCGGCTGGGTGGCGGATGGTGATCACCACCTGGCAGCCCAGCCGGCGGGCAAACCAGGGGGCGGAGAAGACGGCAAAGGGGTCTTTGAGCAGCGGGCGGCAGCCCAACAGCCGGCCGCGCAGGAACACGCCCAGGTCGCGCCCCATGCGCCCGGCGTCGTGGATCGAGCGCAGCGCGGCCAGTTCGGCGAACAGGTGATACCGAAAAGCCAGCAGCTGCCGGAAGGCCGGCAGGTAAGCGGCTTCATTGCGCTCGTCGATGTATTGGTACCAGTAGGGGGTGGGGGCGCGCAGCACGCCCGGGCGGTGCAGGGCGTTGAGCGGCTCGCTGATGTAGGCTACGCCGGGAGCGGCGGCCAGCATTTTGCCCACCCAGGTGGTGCCGGTGCGGTGCGCCCCGGCCACCAGGATGGGGGCGCGGTTGGGGTCAGTCATCCAGGGATACTCCTGGCCAATCTCGCCAGGCCGGGCCGGCGGGCGAGGCGCGCAGTTCGGCCGCCAGCCGGCGGCGGTGCGCGGCGTCTCGAGCGGCGCGGCGGCGGTCAAGCGGCGCTTGCAGCCCGGCCAGGCAGGCCAGGGCGTACAGCATGCGGTGGGTATGGCGGGCAGCATAAGCCGGCCACAGGCTCAGGGCGCGCAGGTAGGCGCGCAGCGCCGGACCGGGCAGGCCGCCCTCCAGCAGGTAGCGGGCGTTGAGGCGCGCCGCGCCGCCGTAAATTTGACGCCGGCCGGCAGCCAGGCGCGGCTGCAGATCGGGTTGGGTTTGCAGATAGGCCAGCAGGCGCTCGATCTCCTCGCCCACGCGCCCTGCCAGGGTCAGGTTCTTGGCCGCGGGATGATGGCGGGCCGCCGCCAGCGGGTCAAACGGGCCATGCCCGATATAGACCGGCGCGGCCAGGCGCGCCAGGCGCACCCACAGCTGGTGGTCGAGCAGGAAGTGATAGCTTGGGTCCACCCAGCCGGTCTGCTCCAGGGCTTCCCGGCGCATAAAGACCGCCGGCTGGCAGATGACCCGGAAGCGCAGCAGGTCGTCCAGGCCCCAATCGCCAAAGCGCAGCCGGTTCAGCGGCCGGCCGGGGGCGTCGACCGTCAGGGCGTCGCCGAAGACCAGCGGCGCGGTGGGGTTGGCCTGCAGCGCAGCAACCGCCCGGCGCACCGCGCCGGGCAGGTACACATCGTCCGAGTTCAGCCAGGCCAGCACCTGGCCCCGGGCGCGGCGGAACCCCTTGTTGATCGCTTCCGCCTGCCCACCGTCCGGCTCAGACACCCACCAGCGCAGCCGCTCGGGAGCCTGCCCGGCCCAGCGCTGGATGATCGCCGGGCTGGCGTCGGTCGACGCGCCGTCCACTACCAGGTATTCGATCGCCGGGTAATCCTGCAGCAGCACCGAGCGCAGCGTGTGCTCCAGGTAGGCGGCCTGGTTGTAAGACGGGGTGACAATCGTAACCAGCGGGGTATCGGCGGTCATCTTAATGGGCCTGCTGCAGGTCAAAGATCAGGTAGCCCTCAGCCTGGGCCACCAGCGGGTAGTGGGTGGTGAGCATCTCGACCAGGGCGGGTTGATCCTGGTACTGGCGGAAAGCAGTGATCAGGAAATAGCGCTTGCCCTCGGTGCGCTTGGCGAAATAGGCGTCAAACTCTTTGCTGCTGCCGCGCAAGCTGCTGAGCTTCAGCTCGCCCCGGTTGGGCCACAGCACCACCTTGCGCCAGCCGTAGTACATCAGGCGGTAGCCGTAGTCCTGGGTCAGGGCCACGATCTTGCCATCCACCGGCAGGTACGCGGCGATCTCGCTCCAGTAGGCCGGTTCGTGGCTGAAATCCTGCCCGTAAAAAGGCACCAGCGCCTGCCAGGCCCCAAAGGCCAGCAGGGCCAGGGCCAGGCCCAGCCCGGCCAGTTGGGCGCGCGACGAGCGCTGCAGCAGCCAGGCCGCGCCGCGCCCGAGGGCCGGAGCCATCGACAGCGGAACCAACCAGGCCAGCTGCAGGTGGTAATAGCTGTGGGTGTCCATCTGGTAAGGCAGGAACAGCCCATAGGCGATATAGCCCAGCCACAACCCGACCAGCATCCAGCGCCCACGGCCGCGCGCCAGCCAGACCCCCAGCAGCGCCAGCAGCAGGGCCGGCGGGGTGACCAGCTCGGCCGCCAGGGCCAGCCAGCCGGCGTAGAACTTTGGCTCCAGCAGCAGATGCGAGAGCGCCATGGTCCAGGTGGAGAAGAACTCGGAGGCGCGCGCCTGGCGGGTCAGATAGTACAGCAGCACCGGGCCGAGGCTCAACAGGCCCATGGCCCACACCTGCGGGCTGCCCAGCAGGCGCAGCAGCGGGCGGTAGAACGGTTTGTCGCGCCCCAGGCCATACGTATAGAACACGCCGGCCAGCAGCATGCCCGCCATCGGGTAGATCGAAACGGCCTTGGTCAGGATCGCCAGGCCGGCCAGCAGACCGGCGGCCAGCGCCCGCGGCCAGGTGGGCTGTTCGGACCAGCGCGCCAGCGCCAGGGCAGCCAGCGCCATCCAGGCGGTCATCGCCGGGTCGGGCTGGAACGAGCGGCTGGCCTGCACGCTAAAGGGCAGCACCAGGTAGAAGGCCAGCGCCGCCAGCGCGGCGACGTCGGCGGCAGGAGCGGCCGGTTCCGGCTGAAGTGCAGCACCCGGCGGCGCTCCGGACGCGCCGTCCAGGGCCTGACGCGCCAGGCGGCGCGCCAGCGCAAACAGCGCCAGCCCGCCCACCAACCAGAACAGGGTGTTGTAGACCCGCGCCACCCAGAAGACCTCCCGCCCGGCGGCCAGGTAGGTCAGCGCAGCCAGGCGCTCCAGGATCGACGGCTCGTACTGGCCGGTGGACGACCAGAAGTTCATCGCCAGCTGGCGCAGCAGCGGGTCGGCGTCCGGCAGCATCTGGTAGTACATGCCCCGCGCCACGATCATCCCGCGCAGCTGGCGGGTGGGGTGGAAGTCGATCGGCTGGTCGAACAGGTCGAACAGGCGCAGGCCGCCGCCCAGCAGCAGCAGGGCCGCTGCCCAAAAGCGCACATCACGCAGCCAGGAGCGGAACACGTCAATTCACCCCGTTAGAACAATGCATTGTAATCCGCCTTGGGGAAGATGGTCAGCTTGCCGCCGACCGTAGCATCGATCACCCGCCGCCCGGCGGCCGCGTAGGCCTGGCGGGCCATATGATAACCGCGCTCGGAGGTCTCCAGGTCGGGCAGCTGCCAGCGGAAGCCCTTGCCGAAGTAGCCGGCGTGGAAATGGTCGCGATCATCGCCCTGCGAGGTGATGGTGGTATTGGGCTTGCCGGTGGCGGAATAGGTGTGGTCTACGCCGATCAGCACCACCGTCTCGAAGCCCATGTGGTAGGCCAGCTGCAGCGCCACATAGGTAACGGTGGCGCTCTCCCACAACCGGCCGCGAGCGTCAGCGGCGAACTTCGGCCCGGTGTAGGTCGTGTGCAGGAAGTTCAGGTCGGGGGCAGGGCCGATGGCATCCTTCGAGCGCCAGCAGACGAAGCGCGGCATGCTCAACCGGCGGATATCCTCGGCGCACTGCTCGATCACCAGGCTGTTGACGGTCAGGAAATAGCTGGTCTCGAAGCCCATCTCGGGGAAGCCCAGGTAGATGCGGTTCATCCCGAAGGTGTATTCGTCTTTCAGCTTTTTCAGGTCGGTCTGTTTCAGGCTGGGGCCGTTGCCGATGATGAAGCAGCGCCGGCCCTTATGGATATCCTTCAGCTCGCCCAGGCGGCGGATGCTGGCCCGCCGCCAGGGATGCAGCGCAGCCGACGGCCACAGGGCGGCGTTCTGCAGCGCATGGTAGACCGAGCGCGTGCCCTGCCACAGCGGGCGCGGGGTGACCTGTTTGAGGCTTTCTTTGACGGTGGGCATCGGCGGGGCTACTCGGTGCTCAGGCGGGCGGTAGCGCCGCCGTCCACGATCAGCGCCTGCCCGGTCATAAACGACGACTGCTCGTCGTCGGCCAGGAACAGGATGGCATGCGCGACTTCTTCCGGGCGTCCCACGCGCCCATTGACGGTTTTGCGCGCCAGGTTGTCCAACCGGGCGTTGATATCGCTGCCCGAGACGTGACCGCGGTTCAGACCGGCGCGCAGCATCGGGGTGTCGACTGCGCCGGGCAGCATGGCGTTGCAGCGGATGTTATCCGGGGCAAACTCGATCGCCACGGCGCGGGTCAGGGCCAGCAGCCCGCCCTTGCTGGAAGCATAGGCGGCGATGCCGGCCGAGGTAGCCACAGCATGCACCGACGAAACGTTGACAATCGCCCCGCCGCCGGCGGCCTTCAACAGCGGGTGGGCCAGCTTGATGCCCAGGAAAGCCGAACGCAGGTTGTTGGCCTGCACTTCGTCCCATTCTTCAAGGGTGGTTTCGAGCAGCGGTTTAGCCACCTGGATGGCGGCGTTGTTGACCAGCGCATTCAGGTGGCTGGTGAAGGTGCGCGCCTGGTCAAAGATCGTCTCCAGATTGCGCCCGGAGGCCAGGTCGGCCTGGATAAAGCGCCCGGTGGCGGGGAAATCCTCGCCAAACGGGCTGCGATCGACGCCGATCACACGCCAGCCGCGCTCGGCGAAGAGATGCACGGCCGCCCGGCCGATGCCACCGGCCGCGCCAGTGATTAACACGGTATTGGAGGTACTCTGGGTCATAAATGCCTCTTTTTGCGCCGGCCCGGCCGGCTTAGCAGGGATACTCGGCGGGCGGGTTCAGCCCCAGCCCGACCAGCAGATTGCGGATGGTGTTGCGGTGGACGCGCTCCCAGGCCATCGGGCTGCTGTTGGCGTTATGCGGAGCCAGCATTACATTGTCCATGGTTTTCAGCGGGCTGTCCAGCGGCAGCGGTTCGAACTCATATACGTCCAGCGCCGCGCCGCCCAGGCGGCCGCGCTGCAGGGCCGCCACCAGGGCCGCCTCGTGCACCACCGGGCCGCGGGCGGTGTTCAGCAGCACCGCGCCGGGCTTCATCTTCGCCAGGCTCTCGGCGTTCATCAGGTGATAAGAGGTCGGGTTCAGATCGCAGTGCAGGCTGACGAAATCGGCCCGCGCCAGCAGGTCATCCAGGCTGGTCATCTCCAGCTCGTTCTCGCGGAGGAAATCGGGGGCAATTTCAACAATATCGGTCCCCAGCACATGCATGCCGAAGGCGCGCGCCCGGCGGGTGACCGCCTTGCCGATGTTGCCCACCCCCACCACGCCCAGGGTGCACTCGGCCAGCGAGCGGCCGGGGATCTTGTCCCACACCCCGCTCTTCATCGCCCGATCCATCTCCGACAGGCGGCGGACGAAGTTCAACATATAGCCGAAGACGGTGTCGGCCACCGGCAGGGTGAAGGCGTTGGGGGTGCGCCCGATCATAATCCCCAGGCGGGCGCAGGCGGCCTGGTCGATCGAGTCGATCCCGGTGCCCCACTTCGAGATCACCTTCAGGCGCGGGGTGCAGGCCTCCAGCACGGCGGCGGTGTAGCGGTCATCGCCGCACAGCGTGCCATCGAAGGTACCGGCCAGCGGCAGCAGGTCTTCTTCATTCAGCCGCTCGGAGACTGGGGCGATCTCCAGTTCGATCTCATACCCCGCCAGCAGGGCGCGGTAGCGCTCGATGATCGGGATCATGTAGGGGGCGGAAACCAATACATTGAACATAACGGACCTTCCTTTGATGTTTTACAGCGCGTTCTTTTGCAGCTCGGCCATTAAGAAGTCGGTGATGGCAAAGTCGATCTCCTCGTCGATGTCCCAGGCTTCGGCGCGCGGCACTTCGAACATCAGCGGGCGGTCGCCCAGGCGGTTGCGCCGCGCCATCAGGGTCTGGCGGGTGAAGATATACATGCACGAGTTCTCTTCATAGACCGGCGGCAGATCCTGGGTCTGCAGCAGGATCGCCGGATTGTGGTTGATCGGGCGCGCCAGTTGGTCCCACAGGCGGGTCTGCAGGCGGGTGACGCCGAACAGCGAGTCGTAAGCCGGGTATTGGTCCAAAAACTGGCGGATGGCCTTCGAGAGCGTGGCCTGGCGCAGCAGCGGGTTGGTGCTGTGGGTCTGCAGGTAGAAGCGCGCTTCCGCCTGGGCGGTGTCGTAGGCCAGGATCTCATTCATCGGCACGGTATCGGCGCGCAGGCGCTCGGGGCGCTCAAGCACCTGCACCTGCGGGTAACCGGCGCGCAGCCCTTCAATCACAACCGGGCTGTCGGTATCCACCACCACCCGGTCGATCTCCGGGCAGGCCAGCAGCGTTTCGACGATATGCTGGTACAGCGGGCGCCCGCCCAACGGGCGATAATTTTTACCGGGCACGCGCTGCGAATGGTGGCGCATTGGGACAAGAGCGACGAGGTTATCCATGGGCAAGCCTGTTAGCAAGGGGAACGGGGGCCGCGTTCAGGAGCAGAAGGCCATGAAACGCAGCACTTCGAAGAAATCACGGTGCTCGAAGCGCACCGTGGTGTCGTCCAGTTGGACCGCGCCGGGGAAGAACCCGCACTGGTAAGCCTTGATATGGCTGCGGTAGTGCACGTCAAGCATAAAATGCTCCGGTAGGGTCACGTGGCAGCGACCGGCGCTGCGCACGGCGGCCTCCATGCCCTCACGGATCAACTCGACGGCTACATCGGGGTGCAGGCTGACGGTCGAATCGCCCACGCCGTGCTTGACCGCTACGCTGACCAGGTTGGGGTGCAGCGCAGCCGCGTGGCTGCAGATGCCCTGGTCGCCAGACAGGAACACCAGCGGGGTCTTGACGTACCCGGCGGTGTAGGCTGAGAACAGGAACTCGGAGGCGGGCAGCCCGTTCAGTTCCATGCGGTAGACGTTCAGCGACATGCTGTGGGAGAGCGGGTTTCCGCCCGAGCCGGCGAAGGCGTGGTAGCCGATCAGCGCGGCGCAGGCGAAGCTGCCGTCCAGCTCTTGCATCATGAAGAACGGGTGACCGCCCCAGCCGCGCACCAGGCGGGCCTGGCGCGGCAGGCGGTTGGCGGGCAGGTTGCGGGCTGAGTCATGCGCATCCCGCACCAGGATCTCGTCGGCCCCGGCTCGCAGCGCCCCTTCGCAGGCAGCGATAACCTCGGCGGTCATCTGCTCGCGGGCAGCTTCGTACACAGATTTCGACTGCTCGGTCTCGTCCCAATGCGTCACCCCGGTGACGCCTTCGATATCGGCGCTGATGTATACTTTCATGGGATCCTCGCTTTTTCTTCTTCTTTGGTTTCTTGGGTGTCACGCAGCGGCTGCGTGGATGGGTCTTCGTGAGCGGCGGCAGGCTGCACAGCATAGCGGATCGGGGCCACATCCCGAGCGGGCAGGGCAGCCGCGCTGCGCAGGCCAAGCGGATAATAGAAGGTCTGGCGCAGCTGCTCGGTCAGCGGGCCGGAGCGGAGGTAGCCCTGGTAGGTGCCCCAGAACTGGGCCAGGCGGAACCAGAAGATGCTTTTGAGGCTGCCGCCCAGCGCGCCCTGGCGGGCAGCGTGCACCAGGTCGCTGGCGATGTTACCGCTCGACAGGCGCAAGAAGTCCGGCAGGCTGAAGCGCTCCTTGGGGTAGATGCGCTTGAAGGCCATCGCTTCGCGGCGGTAGCGGTTGTACACCCCGCGCGGGGTTTCGTTGTGCACGTGCACCACCTCGGCCTCGGCCACATAGGCGATGGCCCAACCGGCCTGCTGCAGGTCGTGCGCCCAGGCCAGGTCTTCCAGGCCGG
>JBJSYW010000004.1:0-7362 GCA_046089985.1 Chloroflexota bacterium | reverse complement strand
ATCTCCTGCATCCCCGGCCCGCCGCGCGGGCCCTCATAGCGCACCACCACCACGTCTCCGGCGTGCACTTTGCCGTTCATGATCCCAGCCATGGCTTCTTCCTGCGAGTCGAAAATCACCGCCGGGCCGCTGAAGCGGCGCATCCCGGCGGTCACCCCGCCGGCTTTCACCACCGCCCCGTTGGGGGCCAGGCTGCCAAATAAAATCGCCAGCCCCCCGGTCTGGGAGTGAGCCGTCTCAAACGAGCGGATCACCTCCGGATCTTTGACCTGGGCGCCGGCGATGTTCTCGCGCAGGGTTTTGCCGGTCACGGTGGGCCGGTCGGCGTGCAGCAGTCCCGCCTGGTCCAGCACGTTCAGGATCGCCGGCACGCCGCCGGCGCGGTGCACGTCTTCCATGTGCCATTTTCCGGCCGGGCTGACCTTGCACAGGTGCGGCACGCGGGCCGAAACGGCATTGATCCGTTCCAACGGGTAGTTCACGTCCGCCTCGTTGGCCAGCGCCAGGGTGTGCAGCACCGTGTTCGATGAGCCGCCCATGGCCATATCCAGCGCGAAGGCGTCGTCAATCGCTTCGGCGGTGACGATCTGGCGGGCAGTCAGCCCGCAGCGCACCAGCTCCAGGATGCGCTCGCCGGCTGCGACCGCCAGCGCCTGGCGTTCTTCGGTATTGGCCAGCGCCGAACCGTTAAAGGGCAGCGCCAGGCCCAGCGCTTCCATCAGGCAGTTCATGCTGTTGGCGGTGAACAGCCCCGAGCACGAGCCGCAGGCCGGGCAGGCGAAGTCTTCCAGCGTTTGCAGCCGTTTGGCGTCGATCTTGCCGGCCTGGTATGCGCCCACGCCTTCGAAGACCGAGATCAGGTCCACCGCCTGCCCGTCGGGGGTGCGCCCGGCGGGCATTGCCCCGCCCGAGATGAAAATGGTCGGGATATCGACCCGCATCGCCGCCAGCAGCATCCCCGGGCCGATCTTGTCACAGTTCGGGATGCACACCATGCCGTCGAACTGGTGCGCTTCGATCATCGTCTCGACACTGTCGGCGATCAGCTCGCGCGAGGGCAGCGAGTACTTCATCCCGGCATGTCCCATGGCGATGCCGTCGTCTACGCCGATGGTGTTGAACTCGAACGGCACCCCGCCGGCGGCGCGCACGGCTTCCTTAACCAGCTTGCCAAACGACTGCAGGTGTACGTGCCCGGGGACGATATCGACATACGAGTTGACGATAGCGATAAAGGGCTTGCCCAGGTCTGCGCCGGAGACCCCGGTCGCCTTGAGCAGCGCCCGGTGGGGGGCCCGCTCGATGCCTTGCTTGATGGTGTTCGATCGCATGCTTCCTCCGAGAAAAAAACAACCGCCCGGGTTTCGGGCGGTTGTCGGGTTGTGCTGTACTGTCTGGTACTGGCTTTTACCGGTCGCAGGCTGCCTGTCCGGCAACCGCCCATGCGGGAATTAGGCTCTCGACAAGAAGGACGAGAACCGCAAGGGCAATAATAATAATCGACACGGATACAGCAGGCATTGTATAGACGGCTTTCTTGGTTGTATTCTGGTATGCTGGCAGAATTATATGCAGAAGCGAGGATCTGTCAAGCAACCCGGTCTATTCAAACAGAAATACTCATATTCTCGCATAAGTTGAGTTTCTTAGTGGACTACCCTGGCCAATTCCTGGCATACCCGCTCGACCTGCGCCTCGCTCATCACCCCCGAGAAGGGGATCGCCAGGCCGCGGCTGCCCAGGTCTTCGGTGACCGGGAAGTCGCCCGGCTGGTAGCCGAAGCGCTCCACCATGTATGGCTGCAAGTGGATCGGGATGAAGTATGGGCGGGCAGGAATGCCGCGCGCATCCAGCTCGCGGGCCACCCGGTCGCGGTCGATCCCGGGGGCGAAGCGCACCACGTAGACGAACCAGCTCATGCGGGTGGTATCCGCGGTGACCTGCGGGCATTCGATCCCGGGGATGTGCGCCAGGCGTTCGGCGTACCAGGCCGCGGTCTGTCGGCGGCGCTCCAGCAGCTGGTCCAGGCGGCTCATTTGCACCCGGCCCAGGGCGGCGCTCAGTTCATCCAGGCGGTAGTTGTAGCCCAGGTAGGTGTGCGACAGCCAGGTGTCGCCCGGAGCGCGGCCCTGGTTGCGCAGGGCGCGCATCATCGCCGCGGCCTGGTCGTCATCGGTCACCACCATGCCGCCTTCGCCGGTGGTGATCTGTTTGTTCGGGTAGAAGGCGAACACGCCGCTGTGACCCTGCGTGCCGGCCTGGCGGCCCTTGTAGGTTGCGCCCAAGGCCTCGCACGAATCTTCGATCAGCTTCAGCCCCCGCCGCCCGGCGGTGTCGCACAGCCGGTCCAGGTCGGCCGGCTGGCCGAAGACATCCACCGGCAGCAGCGCCTTCAACGGCCCGGGGCGCTCGGCGCCGCGCCGTGGCAGCCAGCGCCGCTCCGCCGCTCCGCCGCGCTGCAAGTCCTCGGCTGCCTGTTCCACCAGGTTCGGGTCGATGTTGCCGGTGCGCGGGTCGACATCCACGAAGACCGGGATGGCGCGCTGGAAGAGCAGCACGTTGGTGGAGGCCACGAAGGAGAACGGGGTGGTGATCACCAGGTCGCCTTCCTCGATTCCCGCCGCCAGCACGCACAGGTGCAGCCCGGCGGTACCGGAGTTGACCCCGATGGCGTGCCGGCGTCCGGTCAGGGCGGTGAAGGTGTCTTCAAAGGCGCTAATCTGGCCGCCCATGCTCAGGTTGGGCGTGCGCAGCACGGCTGCCACGGCCTCCTGCTCGGCTGCGGTGATATCGGGCGATGACATTGGGATGCGGAATTTTTCAGGCAAGTTTGCCAGTCCTTTCGGTTGGCGCCGGCCGGCGCCATTTGTTAAAAGCCGTTTTTTAAGGTTTGTCAATCAGGGCCACACCGCGCCGGCTTTGACGACGCCTTTCTCGGGTACGTTTTCTTTGACCGTGGCGCCGTTGCCGATGCGCGCCCCGGCTCCCACCTGCACACGCAGGTTGACCGTGGCCCCCATCCCCACCAGCGCCCCCGCACCGATGGTGACTTCACCCGCCAGAAGCGCCCCGGGCGAGATGTTGGCATACTCGCCCAGCCGGCAGTCGTGCGACAGCACCGCGGCGGTGTTGACGATACAGCCGACGTCCACCCGGGCGTCGCTGCCCACGTAGGCGCGGGCGAAGACCTGCACCCCGGGCGCCAGCCGGGCGCTGGCCTCCACCACTGCCGCCGGGTGCACCAGCGCCGGCGAGACGAAGCCTGCCGCCTGCAGTTTTTCGGCCACCCGCAGTCGGGTGGTCAGGCTGCCGATCCCGCCTACGGCGTTGATCGCCAGGCGCACGCCCCGGGATGCCAGCCCGGGCAGCTGCTCGCCGCCGCCCAGCACCGGCGCGCCCAGCACCTCGCTCCCGGGGGGCAGCCCGTCGTCCAGCACGCCCACCACCTGGTAGACCCCCAGCAGGCGCAGCAGATCGATCAACGTCTTGCCGTGCCCGCCGCCCCCGTAGACGATCACGGCGCTCGGGTCGAAGCTCGCCAGGGCCGCCGGCTGCCCGGCGGCTGCGCCGCTCAGCGCGGCGCGCACCAGGCTCTCGGTCACCAGCCGGTCCAACGGCAGGCGGCCCAGGTCCAGGCCATGCCGGCGGGCCAGCGCCAGCGCCGGCTGGGTGATGCGCAGCCCGGCGGGCAGGGGCGCTGCGTGGCTGGCTGCACCGGCCTCTCCGGCCGCTCCGCCGCTCGCCGTTTCACCGCCGGTAGCTTGCCGGCCCGGCTGCACGCCGGACGCAGCCGGCGGGACGGCCGCGGGCTGCGGGGGACGCCAATCGGCGCTCTCGGCGATGTACAACAGCAGGTCGCCGGCGCGCACCGTGGCGCCCTGTTCGAAAGCCAGCCCGCACACAAATCCCCCGGCTTCGGCGGCCAGTTCGGCGGTCGATTTGGTGGTCTCCAGCGTCGCCAGCAAGTCGCCGGCGGCCACTTGCTGGCCCTCGCGCACATGCAGCCCGGCCAGCAGGGCTTCGTTCTCGTTGGTGTTGATCAGCGGTATCGCAACAGCTTTCGCCATATGCCTCACTTGAACTGGACCGTGTATTTGAGCACCTGCGGCTTGTTCGACATCAGGTACAGGCTGCCCTGCAGGTCCAGCTTCAAATCCATCAGCCCGGCCGGCCAGATGTCCCGGTCCAGGCGCTTAATGAACGCGCCGCCGGCATCAAAGATCTGGATGCCGTTTGAATCCGAAATGTAGATCCGCCCCTGCCCATCGATGGCAATATCGTCCGGCGAATCGAGCTGCCCGGGGCCGTCGCCCGGGCTGCCAAAGCGGTCGCGGAACTCACCTTCTGGGCTGAAGATGAACACCTGCTCCTGGCTGCGATCCAGCAAATAGACGTTGCCCGGCCCGTCCACGGCGATGGCGGTCACGTAGGTCGCTTCCGAGATTTTGTGCAGCCCATCCATGATCTGCTTCCTGGTCCACTGCTGCTGCCCATCCGGGCTGAGCTTGATCAGGCTGACCATCGGGCCGGTGCCGTCGATTGAAAACAGGCTGCCGAACTGGTCCACCGCCAGCAGCCCATAGCTGTAATCGCCAAAGCGCCCGGGGAAGGTCTCCAGCAGAGCGCCGTCGGCCATATTATAGACCAGGATGTCGCCGCGGCGGGTCAGGTACAGCTTTCCGGATGCGTCTGCGGTCATATCGGAGATGGTCTGGTAGCCCTGGTCATCGGGTGGGACGCTGATCAGCATCTGGAACTGCCCGTCGGGCGAGAACTTCTGCACCCGCCCGTCCTGGTAGCCGGCGGCGAAGATCTCGCCGTTGGGGGCCACCGCCAGGTAGCGGGTGTCATCGAACTGGCCCGGGCCGTTCCCGGCTGCGCCGAACGACAACTGCAGCTGCACGCCCTGGTCGGAGATGGGCGTGGTCAGCAGATCGGGCGGCAGGGCGGTCAGGATCTCGGTTTGCAGCGCCGAAACGTCGATCCCGGCCCCGGCGGTGGCCATCCCCGAAACCCCGCCCGCCTGGCCCACGATCTGGTTGACCACCTCCACCGCGCCAAACACCCCGCTGATCGACAGGACCACGCCGATGATCGAGCAAATCACCACGCTCATCACCAGCCACAGCACCAGCGAGCCGATGAGGCTGCGTGAGGCTTTCGCCGCATAGGCCGGTTGATCGCCCAGGTTGATCACCAGCGGGGGTTGTTCGCCGGCATAGCTGAAATTCGGCAGCGGCAGCGGCTCTTTTTGCCGGCGGTGCTCGGCCGGCACCAGCACGCTGCTGCCGCAGTATTCGCAGCGCACCGCGGCCTGGTCATCCTCCGGCAGGGTCAGCGCAGCCCCACATGTCGGGCAGTGGAAAAGTTGCGGTTCGGCCATGACAATACCTTCCTTCGAACAAGACAACCGGTTACGTGGGAAAACCTAATTTTACCTGTTTTGTACGATTTGTAGGCAGATTGTCATGATCTCTTCAACCGACGGCAGCGCCGCCGCTTCCAGCGGCCCGCTGGAGGGGACCGGGGTGTTGGCGGCTGTCAGGCGGGCGGCGTGCAGCCGGCCCGGCAGGCGTTCAACCGCGCGGGCGGTTAGCTCTGCGCCCCAGCCCAGCTCGCCGGCGCCCTCTTCCACGGTCACCAACCGCCCGGTGCGGGCGGCCGAGTCCAGCAGCGCCTGGCAGGCGAACGGCGCCAGTTGGGTGGGGCAGATCAGCTCGACGAACACTTCGTGCTCGTAGGCCAGGCGCAGCTGCGCCTGGCGGGCCAGCTCACCCATATACCCGTAGGCTGCCAGGGTCAGCTGGGCGGGGGGCGCGCCGCGCACTTGCAGCCGGTAGGCCGGCGCGCCGGGCGCTTCATCCAGCGTTTCCACCATGAACTCATCCAGCGTGGCTGGGTCCAGCGGCGGCAGCAGGTACAGCAGCTTGTTCTCCACGAACAGCACCGGTTCTTCGGTATGCAGGATGGCCTGCTCCAGCAGCGCGCCGGCGTCACACAGCGCTGTGGGGGCCAACACGCGCAGCCCGGGCACGCCCAGGAAGTGCTTCTCCAGCGTCTGGCTGTGGGTCGGGCCATAGCCGCGCCGCCCGCCCATCGGGGCGCGCACCACCAGCGGCACGCACACCCGCTGCGCTTCCGATCGTCCGCCGCTGAACATCCAGCCGAACTTGGCGGCGTGGTTGATCAGCTGGTCGGCCGCCAGGGTGATGAAATCGCCGAACATGATCTCTACCACCGGGCGCAGCCCGCGCAGCGCCATGCCGGTGGCTGCGCCGGTGAACCCGCCTTCCGAGATCGGCGTGTTCCACACCCGCCCGGGGAAGGCGCTGGACAGCCCGCGGCTGACCTTAAACGCTCCGCCGTAGGGGTCCAGCAGATCTTCGCCCAGCAGCAGCACTGCCGGGTCGGCCTGCATGGCGCGCTGCAGTCCCTGGTTGAGCGCCGCCAAAACGCTCTTCGCCCCCGCCCCGGCCTGGGGTGGAGCCGGTTTGGAACTGTGTGCGGCGGGGGTGGGGTGCGCACGGGCAGCTGGGACCGAGCCGGGGGGGATGGTTGGGTGGGGGGGCGAGGCGCAGGCGGCGGCGAAGGCGGTCTGGATTTCGGCCGCAGCTTCGGCTTCGATCGCTGCCTGCTCGCCGGGAGCCAGCCGGGTGGCGTGGATGGTCAACGGGTCGCGCCAGCGTTTCAACTCTTCCACCAACTCGGGCGGGCGGGTGTCGTCGCCTTTGGAGTGCGGGCCAAAGCGGCAGGTGTGCAGCACCAGCGCCCGGGGAGCCTGCTCCCGGCGGGCTTCGTCCAGCAGCCGCCCGGCGAGCGGTTGGATCTGGCATACGTCGCTGCTATCCAGCTCTTCCACCGGGATGCCGAAGGCGGCGAAGCGCGCCGCCAGGCTGCCCGCCAGCGCCTGCTCCACCGGGGTGGTCTGGGCGATGCGGTTGTCCTCCACCACGAACAGCGCCGGCGCGCCCCACAGCGCGGCCAGGTTCAGCGCTTCGTAGACCGCCCCTTCGCCCAGCGTGCCGTCGCCCAGGAAGACCACCGCCGCCGCCTGGCTGCCTTTGAGCTTCTCGGCCAGCGCCATCCCCACCGCCAGCGGGGCGATCCCGCCCTGCACGCCGTTGGAGTAAAAATTGCGCCAGTGCAGGTGCTGCGAGCCGCCGCGCCCGCCGCACACGCCATCCGGACGACCCATCAGCTCGGCGAACAGCGCCTGCGGGCTGCCGCCGTAGGCCAGGAAATGCCCGTGGCAGCGGTGGTTGCTGACCACGATGTCCTGCGCCTCCAGGTTGGCCAGCACCCCGGCCGCGTTGGCCTCCTGGCCCAGGTAGGTGTGGGTGGTGCCGTAGAACAGCCCCTTGG
>JBJSYW010000003.1:0-4281 GCA_046089985.1 Chloroflexota bacterium | reverse complement strand
CCTGCCGCTGCCCGAGTATATCAGCCGCGATGCGCTGGCGATCCTGAACGCCAGCTACCTGGGCCGGGCCGATAAAGCCAAAGGCGAGCTTGGCTGGCGCCCGCGCTCGCCTTCACAGGGCTTCAGGGAAACCTTCGACTGGTTCGCCGGCCGTCCGCTGCCCACGCCGGCCATCACTCGCTCGCCGCGCCGCCGCCGGCTGGCTGCCGCCGCGCTGGGGGCCGCCCTGGGCGTGCTGACCGCCTATTGGGTCTGGCGCGAGCGCCGCTAACGCGCCTACCCGCTGGGGGTGGGCGATTTCTTCGGCAGACCGGTGGGGTTCACCTCGCCAAACGGCAGCAGCCAGTAGATGCTGCCGTTGCCTTCCGGCACGTAGCCCCACTTGCCATCGCTGGCGATCACCTGCCACACCAATCCGTTGTCTTTGCAGAACGGGCCGCCGACGATATACAGGATCTCACCGGCATCCAGCTTGCGGTACAACGGCGCCGGCCCGATATCCGTGCTCATCGACAGACCGATCGTCCCGGCCCCACTGGCCACGAACGCCTGCTCTCCGACCGCCAGCCGCGAGCCCACCGGGCAGTTCGTCAGCGGATAGGTGATCTGCACCGAGAACGGGTCAAACCCGTTCGCCAGCCGGAACGGGCTGGGCGTAGAGGTGGCTGCCGGCGTCGGGGTGGAGGTGGGCAGCACCGGCGAGGCGGTCACTGTCGCCACCACCTGCGTCACATACTGCACGATCACGACCGTCGGGTAGACCACCTGCGGCTGCTGGGCTGCGCAGCCGCTGCTGACCGCCAGGGCCAGCAGCACCAGCGCCAGCAGGCCCCGGTTGATTTTGCTTTTTAAAACCATTTCGGCTCCTTTAATCTTTTTGCCTCGCCGGCGTTTTGTCCGGCGCGCCGGAGTTCTGACCGGCGCGGGCTAAGGCGCGGTGGGCAGCAGCCAGTACTCGTTGCCGTCGCCTTCCGGCGTATACCCCACGGTGCCGTCATTGGCGCGCACAAACCAGATGATCCAGCCACGGCTGCACCACGGGCCATCCACGACCTCCAGCCGGGTGCCCGGTTGGGCATAGCCGATGATCGTATCCTCCGCCAGATCACGCCCAAAGCGGATGCCGTTCGCCCCACCCACGTAGGATACCATGGCGATATCGCCGACGTGCAGGCGGGAGGCCACGCAGTCCTTCAATGGGTAGTAGATCGGAGCCGCCATCGGGTCAAAGGTGGGCGAGGGGGTGGGCGGTTCCTGGGTGGGCGGCGGCGCCGGCGTATCGGTGACCGGCACCGGCGTGGGCGGGATAATCTGCGTCACCACCTGGGTGATCATCACCACCAGCGGGGTGACCTGCGCCGGGGCGGCCGGTGTGCGGCTGCAGCCGCCAAGCGCCAGCACAACGATGACCAGCAGAACCAACCCTGCCGCAGCCCGGCCGGGCGTGCGCATAACACGAAACATGGGGGTCTCCTTCCCTAATACACGATCACCGGCGTACCGTGATCCGACTCGATATAATTTTTATCCACCGGAACGAACGGTTCGGTCCAGCGGTAGACCCACAGCGCCGCTTCGGGGGTCAGGTTGATGCAGCCGTGGCTCTGCGGCGTGCCGTAATTGTGATGCCAGTAGGTGCCGTGGAACGACACCCCGGTCCAGGAGATGTAGCACACCCACGGTACGCCCGGCAGGTCGAACTCGTTGCCGTCCAGGTTTGAAGCCATGTGCCGGCTGGGCTGTTTGCGCTCGACCTTGAATTCGCCGATCGGCGTGTCGCCCTCGAAGTAGCCCGTGGCAATGCGCGCCGTGAACACCGGCTGGCTGCCCTGGAAGGCGATCAGCCGCTGGCGCTGCAGGTCGATCTCGACCCGCTTCCCCGCCGCGCCCGGGTTGATCGGGGCCACTTCCTCCGCCGGGATCGGGCGCAGGTGCTCGGCCTGCACCTGGTAGTGCTCCTCGGTGCGCTCATCGTAGATCACGTACCAGGCCGTGCCCATCCCATCCACAAAGGCGTAATCCACCCAATAGGTGCTGCCGTAGTAACAGCGGTAGAAGCGCTTGCGGCCGCGATCGGTCACCTGGTATGCCTGCGTGAACGGCACCGTCACCTGCGCCAGCATCATCGGCACGCTCATCTTCGTCACCGGTGGGTTGAGCTGGTTCTTCACCGGCTGCACATAGGCCGAATGCAGCCAGCCATCGGCCGTGCGCAGCCACACCGGGTTGTGCGTTGGTTCGGGATCGCCCACCGTTTCGGACAGGATCTCTACCACGGCGTCGCGGTTATAAAACCCCAGCTCGCGGCTGCGGGTGGACGGATCGGCGTAATAACGCATTGAATAAATCACCCGGCCCAGGTCATACGAAGGGGGCCGTTTCAACGCCGGGTCGCCGCCGGGTGGAAAATCCCGGAAAGCCAGCCCGGAGGCTGCGGCTGTGACCCCCAGCATTTTTAAGAAATCGCGTCGGCTTAAAGTTGAAGACATAATCGGATTGGAATCATAGCATAATTGAACCTTTTTCGCAAATTATAGAGCGGTTAAGAGATGGTAAAATACCTTCAGTGGAGGTGGACCATGCGCATCAACGGCCGAGAACCGGGCACGCTCTGGCCGGCAAGCATCGTCTTTCACGCTTCAGGCAGCCCTCTACCCGCCGCAGGAGGTGTATGCAGACCCTGAACCCGAATGAGGCCCGTTTCTTCAGCGGCAGCTCGCACCCCGAGCTGGCAGCCGGGATCGCTTCCTATCTTTCCCTACCGCTTGAGACTACCCACATCCGCCGTTTCAGCAATGATAACCTGTATGTCCAGATGGGCGCCAGCATGCGCGGCCGGGCGGTGTTCATCGTCCAGTCGCTCACCCCGCCGGTCAGCGACAACCTGCTCGAACTGTTGATGATGCTCGACATCGCCCATGGGGCCGGCGCCGCCCAATGCCATGCCATCATCCCCTACTTTTCCTACGCCCGCTCCGACAAAAAAGACGCCCCACGCATTTCGGTCACCGCCCGCCTGATCGCCGATCTGCTGCAGACCGCCGGCGCCACCCATGTGATGACCATGACCCTGCACTCACCCCAGGTGCACGGCTTCTTCAGCATCCCCACCGACCCGCTCACCGCCCGCCACCTCTTCGCCCGCTATTTCTGCGAGCGCGGCTTCAACAACGCCGCCGATACGATCGTCGTCTCCCCGGATGTCGGTCGTGCCAAGCCCGCCGCCCGCTTCGCCTCGATGCTCGGCCTGGCCTCCGCCGCGGCTTTCAAAGAGCGCCTCTCTGACAGCCGGGTGGTCATCGGCGGCGGCATTGATCGCCTGGTGCGCGGCTACTCGCGCGCCCTGGTCTACGACGACGAAATCGCCACCGGCGCCACCATGCTCGAACTGTGCCGCGCGCTGGCCGAACAGGGCATCGCCGAGATCAGCCTGATCTGCACCCACGGGGTCTTCTCCGGTGACGCCCTGCAGCGCCTATCCGACTTCCCCGCCATCAAAGAGATCGTCACCACCGATACCGTCTGGATCCGCCCCGAAAAGCGCACCCCCAAGCTGGTGGTGCTGTCGGTCGCCCCGGTCTTCGGCGAAGCGATCTGGCGCAATTTCACCCGCCAGCCAATCGGCGACCTGTTCTCCTTCAGCGATGAAGGCTCGTCGACCCAGGCGCCGGACGAATAAGCATTAAAAGAGGTCCAGATGGAAGAACTTACCCTCAAACAAATCCTGGTCGAGCCGCGCACCATGGACGAGCTGCACATTCCGCAGAACATGGTCATCGACCTGATCTTCCGCCTGCTCTACAACGAAGGCAATGTGGCCCTGATCCGCTTCACCGAGGTGCTCAAGATCCCCAAGAATCTGATCGACGAGGTGCTGATGTGGATGCAGAAAGAGCACCTGGTCGAAGTCTCTAAGGCCAGCGTTGAACTCGGCCGGTTGGGCAACGTCTACACCCTGACCGGCGCCGGCGAGGAGCGCGCCGTCGCCGCCCTCGACCGCAGCCAGTACGTCGGCCCGGTGCCGGTGGCAATCCCCTATTATAACCAGGCGATAGAGCTGCAGACCCGCACATCGCAGAGGGTCAGCATCGAGCAGGTCAAGCAGGCGCTCAGCCACCTGATCCTGCCGCCCGATTTCCATCGCTCAATCGGCCCGGCGGTCAACTCGGGCAAGTCGCTGTTCCTCTATGGCCCGCCCGGGAATGGCAAAACCACCATCGCCATGGCCATCGCCATCACAATCCACCACCATCCTCAACACGACCCTCCAACTAGTTACAA
>JBJSYW010000002.1:0-4935 GCA_046089985.1 Chloroflexota bacterium | reverse complement strand
CTACCCGGAGCCGCTGGTGCTGCCTGAAGCCCTGGAAACCGTGCTGCAGATCAGCCGCGATAACACCTACCGCATGATCGGCATGGTCAACGCCATCCTGGATATGAGCCGCCTGGAGAGCGGGCAGATGACGCTGCTGTGTGAGCCGGTTGAGCTGGCTGAGATCGTCGAGCGCAGCTGCGCCCAGCAGGGCACGCTGGCCTCGCGCAGCGATACGCTGCTGCTGAACGATGTCTCCTACGACCTGCCGCGCATCCTGGTGGACCAGGCGCTGGTCAGCCGCATCTTCCAGAACCTGATCGACAACGCGCTCAAGTTCAGCCCGCCGGGCGGCTCGATCGAGATCAGCGCTCGCCTCGACGACACCCGCCAGTGGGTGTGGATCAGCGTGAAGGACAGCGGCCCGGGCATCCCCGAAGACCTGCTGGGCAGTGTGTTTGACAAGTACATCACCGGAGCCAACAAGCGCCGCGGCACCGGTTTAGGCCTGGCTTTCTGCAAGATGGCTGTCGAAGCGCACGGGGGAAAGATCGAAGTCATCAACGGCCCGGGCAACAGCCCTACCCGCGGCACCATCTTCCACTTCAGCCTGCCGGTTGAGCCTTAACCGGCGCACCCCGGTTGCACCCCTTGACCTTTTTCGAAAATCGCATATAATTTTGTTGTCCCATTCGGAAATCTCAAGGCGGCTTTATGGTTAAAATCGACGAAATAGACCGCGAAATTGTCAATTTGCTAATGGAAGACGGTCGTATGAACGCCGCCGAAATGGCGCGCCGCCTGGAGGAGAACATCTCTGAGCGCGCCATCCGCTATCGCATTCACCGTATGCTCGAGGAGCACATCATCCACATCAGCGCGGTGGTCAACCCGCGCAGCCTGGGCTACCAGGTGATCGCCGATGTGTTTATCGAGGTTGAGCCAGGGCAGACCAACCTGGTGGCGCAGCGCCTGGCGGAGCACGAGAGCATCAGCTACGTGGCCTGCTCAATCGGCGAGCGCGACATCAGCGCCCAGGTGATCGCCCGCGACAACGCCGAAGTGTACGCGATCGTCACCAATTTCATCGGCAACCTGCACGGCGTTCGCAAACTGACCACCTCGATCGTCCCGCTCACTATGAAAGACGTCTACGATTGGCGCATCCCCCAGGAAGCCTGCCAGCCGGGCACAGCGCAAGCCGAACCGTCCCCGAACACCACCGTCGATATCGACTACTGACCCGCCATCCTCGCCTCCCCCAGCCGCCTGCCGCGGCTGGGAATTTTTCCATTTGTTGTACATCCGATCCATAAAAACCAATATCCATAAGGAGATCGTTATGCCACAGGCGCTTTCAGACGCCCTCAATTATTCCAATCGGTGGATCGACATCATCCACCAGACCGATCTGCCCGAGGCGCAGGCCAAGCAGATCATCGATGAATCCCGGTACAACTTTGCCGAGCACTTCAACCGCGGCTGGCTGGAGTACCGCAAATCGGTCACCGAGAGCGGCGATTGGGCCGCGGTCGAGTGGACCGGCAGCGGGGCGATTTTCAAAGACATGCTCGGCCGCGAGTACATCGACTGCCTGGGCGGGTACGGCTTGCTGGACCTGGGCTGGTCGCACCCGGAGGTAGTGGACACGGTGCGCGCCCAGTTGAGCCGCACCCCCATGCCCAGCCAGGAGCTGATCGACCCGCTGCGCGGTGTGCTGGCGCGCCTGATGGCAGACATCACCCCTGGCGACCTGAAATATTCGTTCTTTGTCGCTTCCGGCACCGAAACCATCGAAGGCGCGATCAAGCTGGCCAAGATGTACACCCGCAAAAGCGGCTTCATTGTCGGCGTCAAGGCTTTCCACGGCAAAACTATGGGATCGCTGAGCATGATGGGCAAGGCCGATTACCGCCAGCCGGTGGGCACGCTGTACGGCGGGCCAGTCTACCACGTGCCGTTCGGCGACGCCGAGGCGGTCGAGCGCCAGTTGGAGATCTGCCAGAAGGTGGGGGTCGACATTGCCGCGGTGATGTTCGAGCCGATCCAGGGCGAGGCCGGGGCGATCGTCCCGCCGGATGACTTCTGGCCGCGCATCCGCGCCGCCACGCGCCAGTACGGCGTGCTGCTGATCGCCGACGAAGTGCAGACCGGCATGGGCCGCACCGGGCGCTTGTGGGGTGTGGAGCACTGGGACGTGACGCCCGATATCCTGGCGGCGGCCAAATCGTTGGGCGGCGGGGTGATGCCAATCGGCGCGTTCTGCTCCACCGAGGAGATCTGGCAGGTGATGATGGACCCCAACCCGTTCATCCAGACTACCACCACCGGCGGCGGGGCACTGGCCTGCAGTGCGGCGATCGCCGCCATCAACGTCACCCTGCGTGAGCGCCTGTGGGAGCAGGCCGCGGCGCGCGGGGCGCGCTTCATCCCGCAGCTTCAGGCGCTGGCAGGGCGCTATCCACAGATCTTTGAAAGCGTCACCGGCAAGGGCCTGTTGATCGGCATGCATTTCCACGACGCGCACATCGGCTACAAAGTGGCCGCCGGGCTGTTCCACCGCGGTGTGCTGGTGGCAGGCACGCTCACCAGCGCCCACACCATCCGCATCGAGCCGCCGCTGATCATCAGCGACGCGCTGCTCGACACGGTGCTGGACCGCCTGGAAGACACCCTGCAGGAGGTGGCTCGCACCCTATAACTCATACCGAACCTCCCCATCCACTATCCGGTCCTACAAACCAAGGAGCATGTTATGAAGGTCTTACTCGTAGGCGTAGGCGGCGTAGGCGAAGCGATCGCCGCCATTGCCAAACCGAGACCCTGGGTGGAGCAGGTGGTCCTGGCAGACTATAACCTGGCTCGCGCTAAGGAAGTCGCGGAGAAACTGTGCGACCCACAGCGGTTCCCAGTGGAATTCGTGGACGCCAACCGGCAGGAACAAATCGAAGACCTGGCCCGCAAGTACAACGTGGACCTGATTATGAACGCCTGCGACCCGTCGTTCAACGTGCCGATCTTTGAGGCGGCCTATGCGACCGGGAAGCACTATATGGACATGGCGATGACCCTCTCCGAGCCGCACCCCGAGCAGCCCTTTGAACGATGCGGGGTGAAGCTGGGCGATTACCAGTTCGAGCGCGCCGCACAGTGGCGGGAGAAAGGCCTGCTGGCGCTGGTCGGGTTGGGGGTCGAGCCGGGTATGGCTGATGTGTTCGCCCGCTTTGCCCAGGATCATCTGTTCGACCAGATCGAGGAGATCGGCATCCGCGACGGCGCCAATATTGAAGTGCGCGGCTACGATTTCGCCCCCAATTTCTCGATCTGGACCACCATCGAAGAGTGCCTGAACCCACCGGTAATTTGGGAGCAGGAGCGCGGCTGGTTCACCACCCCGCCGTTCTCCGAACCGGAGGTGTTCGAGTTCCCGGAGGGGATCGGCAAGATCGAAGTGGTCAACGTCGAGCACGAGGAGGTGCTGCTGGTGCCGCGCTGGGTCAAGACCGGGCGGGTCACCTTCAAGTACGGCCTGGGCGACCAGTTCATCGGCGTATTGAAAACCCTGCACATGCTGGGGCTGGACAACAAGGAGCCGATCAAGGTCAAAGATGTGATGGTAGCGCCGCGGGATGTGGTGGCGGCCTGCCTGCCCGACCCGGCCCACCTGGGTGACCGCATGTTCGGTAAAACCTGCGCCGGCACCTGGGTCAAGGGCGTCAAAGACGGGCGGCCGCGCCAGGTCTATCTTTACCAGGTGGCCGACAACGCCGAGTGCATGCAGCAGTGGGGCTGCCAGGCGGTGGTGGCACAGACCGCCTTCAACGCGGTGATCGGCTGGGACCTGCTGGAGCATAAGCAGTGGCAGGGCGCCGGCTGCCTCGGCCCGGAGGCGTTTGATCCGCGGCCGTTTATGGAGAAAATGGCCGATTACGGCTTCCCTTATGGCATAAAAGAAATGTGAGTATCCACCAGGGTGGGCGGTGGGTCTCGCCGTCCACCCTGGCTCAAGTTGACCAGGAGGCGCCCCCCCATGTCGAATGCATCGGTTCCCCTTCCCGGCAGCGCCGGCGCCCAGGACAGCGCAGCGCTGATCCAGGCAGAGAGCAAGAAGCTCAAGCGTGAGCTGACCCTGCTGCCGCTGTTTGGCCTGATCTACTTCACGGTCTGCGGCGGTTCTTTTGGCATCGAAGGGCTGATCGGTTGGTCTGGCCCAGGGTTAGCGATGGTGCTGATCATCGCCGTACCGATCGTGTACAGCATTCCCAACATGCTGATGGTGCGCGAGCTGAACTCGATGATGCCGCGCGAGGGGGGGTATTATCACTGGATTAAGCAGGCCTTTGGCCCGTTCGCCGGCTTCCTGGCCGGCTGGATGAATTGGGTGGTCTCGTGGGTAGATGTCTCGATCTACCCGGTGCTGGCGGCCTACTACCTGGGCTATTTCATCCCCGCCCTGCGCGATGGTACAACCATCGGCGGGATGGCATTGTCGGGCGATTTCTTGTCCTGGCTGACCGCCCTGGTGCTGATCTGGGCTATCAGCTACCTGAACATCCACGGGGCGCGCCTCTCCGGGCTGTTCACCAACTGGCTGGGGGCGATCATGCTGCTGCCGCTGACGATCATGTCGATCGCCGGGATCTATGCCTGGATGATCAGCGACAGCACCCCGCACCTGCCGTTTATCCCGCCAGGCGAGACCGTGACCGGGGCGCTGAGCGTAGGGTTGTTCATCGTGATGTGGAACTACATGGGCTGGGAACTGCCCACCGCCGCCGGGGATGAGATCGTCAACCCGAAGCGCACCTACCCGTTGGCGATGCTGCTGGTGTTGATCGCAGCCATCGCCACCTACGTGATCCCGGTGCTGGCCGGCCTGTACGGCGGCGCCGGCGATGACGGCCGCTACCAGGTGTGGGGCATCGAGCAGACTATCGATGAAGCGACCGGCGAAGG
>JBJSYW010000001.1:0-4804 GCA_046089985.1 Chloroflexota bacterium | reverse complement strand
GGCTGCAGGTTCAGCAGCCGCGGCCGCAGCAGGTTCGACAGCACCAGGCGGTCTTGCTGGCGGGTCAGCGCCAGCACCTGTTCGTCCAGGTGGGTGTACTGCGCGCTGGACGGCCCCAGCCCAAAACTGAGCGGGGCAGAGGCCCGCCCGTCCAGGTCGGGCAGCACCGCCGGGGTAATCACCACCCGCGCCGAACTGCCGGAGGCCAGCGCCGATTCAAGCACCGGCTGGATCGCTTCCGAGACCTCCAGGCTGGAGGCCACCCCCTGGCTGACCAGCAGCAGGCGGTTTAATTCGTCCAGGCGCGCTTTCAAGCTGGCGCGCATCTGCTCGAAGGCCCGCCCCAACTGGCCCACCTCGTCCACCGATTCAACCTGCACCGCCCGGTCCAGGCGGCCTTCGGCCAGGCGCGCCGCGTCGCCGGTGAGCTTCTGCAGCGAGCGCGTCACCAACCCCAGGCTCCAGCGCATCAGCGTCACGCCCACCAGGCTCAAGATGGCGGTCATCGCCAGCAGCGGGAAGGCGATCGAAATGGCAATTTGCTGGGCCTGGTTGGCCGGCACGCTCAGCACCACCGCCCACGGGCGGCCCGGCACCGGCTGGTAGTAGAACAGCTGGCGCGTGCCGTCCCAACCGGCGCCGTCATAGAACAGCGGCTGCTCGGCGATCAGCCCATCATAGGTGGTCATCAGGCGGCCGGGGTCCGAATGAACCAGGATGCGCTCGTTCTCGTCGATCAGCATGCCCTGCCCGCCGATCCCGGCGGCCTGCTGCAGGCTTCCCAGCACCGGCTTGGTGAAGGGGTTGTTGGCCAGGTCGCTGCGCCCCACCAGCACGCGCGCCGGCAAGCCGGAAGCGTCGTTGATGGCTGCCACAAACGATACCTGGGCGGTAGTCTGCCCGCTGGCGGGTGGGATGGTGAAAGCCTGGAAGGGCACGCCGTTGAAGACCATCTGGATGCCCATCTGCTCTTCCACCGGAGCCTGCTTGCCAACAAAGGTGTTGGTGGGATAGCTGGCCAGCGCGTTGCCGCTCAGGTCGATCACGCTCAGCTGGTTGAAGAACGGCACCACCTTGATCGATTCCGACAACTGCTGGGCGAGGATATCGGCGTCGGTGTCCAGCAGCACCGGGTCATCGGCCAGGCGCAAGATCAGGCTCTGCCCGGTTTCAAGGAAGTAGGGAATGTGCTCGGCGGCCACCTCGGCGGTGGCGGCCATCTGGCTGCGCAGCATGGTGCGCGCCGCCTGCCCGGCGATGACCCAGTTGGAGATCATCAGGGCCAGCACCAGCAGCAGCGCCACCGGCGACAGGTTGACGATGAAGCGCGTCTGCAGGCTCTTTTCAGCCGGCGAGGGCGCCAGGGCGGCATTGCTGCCCCAACGATTGGGCAGCACGATCGCCAGCAGCTGGCAGATCACCCCGCCGATCAGCAGCTGCAGCCCGACCGCCATGCTCAGGCCGCGCAGGTTGGTCAGGGCGTAGTCCAGCCGGCTGACCAGCAGCCCCTGGGCCGCAAACGGCGTGACCAGCAGGTGCATGAAGGGGAAGAACAGCGCCAGCAGCAGCGCGGCGGCCAGCGGTTGGTGCAGCAGGCGGTAGAGCGGTGTGCGATAGCGCTGGCGTACGGCGGCCCCGAAGGCGGCTGCCAGCAGGCCGAACTCCAGGATGGTGAACATATTGTGCGTCTGCCAGGCGGCTGCCGCCAGGCCGCTCACCAGCCCGACCAGCGCCGCCGCCAGTGGGCCGCTGAACCCGCCTGCCAGCATCCACGGCAGCGCGGCGAAGATCAGCGCAGTGGGCGCGGGCGGTTCGGCCGGCAGACCGGGCGGGGGCAGCGCTGCCTCGCTGGTCAGCTGCAGCCCGATAAACAACCCGGCCGGCCCAGCCGCCAGCGCCAGGGCCAGCGTCAGCAGACGTTGGCGGAGGTTTCCCGGGGCGTTAAACTCGCGCCAGCGCCACAGCACCCACAGCAGGATCCCCAACAGGATGACAAAACCAACCCAGCCTACCCAGCCCTGGGGCGGATCAATATACATCGATTGTCCAATCAGCTGGAAGAATGGGGTCATAGGTTACCCACTGCAAGTCCCGTGCCAGGCGGTCTGAGCGCATTATAGCATGTTTACGGTTTTTTTATGGGATGCCCGGGGCAGATTGGCGCAGCGCGGCCTAAAGCAGTTCGAGCGTGTCGCGCGTGGCGTGCGCCAGGGCGGCGTACACGCCGCGCCGCTCGGGTGGCAGCAGCGCCGCCAGTACGCCCATCGCTTCGTCGGTCATCTTGCGCAGATCGCTGCTGCGGGCACGCCGGTACTCAGCTTTATAGCGGAAGGGCCGGCCGAAGCGCAGTCGCGCTCCGGGGGTCTTCCAGGCGGGCGAGCCGCGCAGCGAGGGAAAGCCGACCGTGCCCTCGATCGCCACCGGTACGACCGGCGCGCCGCTGCGGCTGGCCAGGTAGGCGATGCCCTCCTTGCCCTGCTGCAGGGCCACGCCGCGCGTGCCCTCCGGTGCCACCAGCACGATCTCGCCGGCTTTCAGCACCTCCAGCGACTGCTGGATGGCGCGCCGGTCTACCTCGTCGCGCCGCACCGGGATCACCCCCCACAGGCGCGGGAAGATGCTCACCACCGGGTAGTTATAAACTTCGATCTTGGCCATCGGCACGATATTGCGCGGCACGGCGTGCAGCACCACCAGCGAATCGGCGAACGAGATGTGATTGATCATCAGGATCGCCGGCCCTTGCGCGGGGATATTCTCCAGCCCTTCCGCCCGGTCCAGCTTGGCCAGCAGCGTGAAACCGATGCCGCTCAGCAGCATGCGCAGGATGCGCCGCACTGGCTCGCGCTGGGCGTGGTTATAGCCGGGCGCCGGGATGGGTTGGTTTTCGATCTGGTCGACGGTCATGGTTGTCCTTCCATATCCTGCAAAGCCTGCCCCGCGTACACGCCGTGGTATTCGGGCGGCAGCAGGCGGGCGATGTGCAGCATGATGCGGTCTGCGTTGTTCTGGCGCGCCAGCCGGCGCGCCTCGCCTCGCCCCTCGATCGGCGGCAGGCGGAACGGCGGGCCGACACGCATGGTCACCGCCGGGCGTTCGCCGCGCAGCGCCCGGGCCAGGAAATCGTCCGTCGCGCCTGTCACACCCACCGGCACCACCGGCGCCTGGGCCTGGTCGGCCAGGTAAGCCACCCCGGGCTGGGCGCGGCGCATCCCGGGGGTGTGCGAGCGCCCGCCCTCCGGGGCCAACAGCAGCGGCCGGCCGGAGCCCAGCACGCGCAGCATCACCTCCACCAACTGGCGGTCATACTCGCCGCGGTGCACCTGGATGCCGCCGTACAGCTTTGCCAGCACGTTCTGCCCCGGCTTGGACCAGATCTCGACCGCGCCGGCTGCTTCCGGGGCGGTGGGCCAGAAGGACAGCACCAGCGGCGGCTCGAAGATCGAAACGTGGTTGACCGCCATCAGATAGGCACCTGCGGTGGGCACGTTCTCCAGCCCGGCGACGGTCACCCGGCTGAGCAGGTGGAAGACGCCCCGGAAGGCCGGGCGGAACAGCGCCCGGAAGATCCGGTTGGCCGGCGCAGCCTGGTAGGCGGTTTGCGCGGGAAGTTCAGCGGGCATAGACCAACTGCTTGACCTTATCCAACACCTGCTCGGCGTCCAGGCAGTCCGAGTCGAGGATCACTGCGTCGGGGGCGGCCTTGAGCGGCGCAACCGCGCGGGTGCTGTCGATCTGGTCCCGGCGGCGCATGGCAGCCAGGATCTGCTCGTAATCGCCCGGCTCGCCGCGCTGCAGTTTTTCCTGATAGCGCCGGCGAGCGCGCTCCTCGGCTGAAGCGTCCAGGTAGACCTTCAGGTCGGCCTCGGGCATCACCACCGTGCCGATATCGCGCCCGACCATCACCACCCGGCCGCGCCGCCCGATGCGGCGCTGCTGTTCGGTGAGTGCCTGGCGCACACCGGCATAGGCTGAGACCGGCGAGACCGCCGCCTCGACTTCCGGGGTGCGGATCTCCCAGGTCACGTCCTGCCCGCCGGCCAGGATATCGCTGCTGCGCCGGTCATCCTTGGATGGCGGGCGGATGTCGATCTCGGTGGTGCGGGCCAGTTCGGTCACCGCGGCTTCGTCGTCGATCGGGATACCGCGCTGCAGCTCGGCCCAGGTGACCGCCCGGTACATCACGCCGGTATCGAAAAACAGGTAGCCAAGCGCATCGGCCAGGTGTTTTCCCAGGGTAGATTTCCCCGAGGCGGCCGGGCCGTCGATGGCGATGGTGGAAGGCAAAGGCATCACAATAACTCCGCTGTTCATTTTTTAAGGGGTGATCTCGCGGGCGGGCTGCGGCCCGGCGAACAGGTCGCCGCGCGCCCACAGGATGATCGTATCGTTGGTCGTTGGCGCCCGGCGGTAGGTCCACCAAGCGATTGGGCTGGGCGGCAGCAGCCCGCTCCAGGCCGGCTGCACCCACCAGGCGAAGTCCTGGCCGCGGTAGGCGTCGCTCAAGGCCGGCAGATCGCTCTCGCCGCGGGTGATCACCAGCGAAGGGCGCCGGTCGAGGTCCAGACCGGCGCTGAAACGCGCCTGTGGGTAATCGCGCAGCGCCCAGCGCAGGGCCGGGGTGTCAAAAGTCGAGACGATGTCGATCTGCTCGGGCATGCCGCTGAAGCGGTTGGACAGCTCGCTCACCGTGGCGCTGAACAGGCGCGCCTGCCCGGGGGCGGGCGGCATGGACCACAACTCGCCGGGTTGGTTGGGGCGCAGGTAGGCCGCGCTCCACAAGGCCGAGACGGCGTACACACCG